>VAUM01000399.1 GCA_005774595.1 Actinomycetota bacterium | reverse complement strand
CTCGCGACTGCGACCATCTCGGACACGATCATCCTCGACACCACCGCGCCGAGCTGGACTATGGCGGTCTCGGGCGGAGCGGCCGTCGTCGCGACGCGGCAGGTCACGGTGGACTCGACCGTCACCGACCTCGCCGCGATCCAGATGCGCATCGATCCCGGCACCGGCGCGTACGGCGGCTGGTTCGCCTACGCGGCGAGCGTGGCCACGATGCTGCCGTCCGGCGACGCGACCTACACCCTTCGCGCGGAATACCGCGACGCAGCGGGCAACACGCTCGCGCTGAGCGACGACGTCCGGCTCGACACCACCGCACCTGCGGTGTCGATCGTACCGGCCCCCGCTGTCCCGGACGGCGGCGGGGGCTGGTACGTCACCACGCCGACGGTGACCCTCAGCGCGGGTGAGCCGGCGGCGCTCACGTGGGCGTGGGACGTACCGGCCGGGCCGTTCACGGCGTACACAGGCGCGATCGACGGGCTCGCGGGAGCACACATCCTCTATGCGAGGGCGACCGACCTCGCGGGCAACGTCGGGACGGCGTCGCTGGCGCTGGCCGTGGATGCCGTCGCACCGGTCACCTCCGCGAGCGGGGTGCCGGGCGGCTGGTCGAGCGCACCGGTCACCGTGACGCTGTCGGCGGTCGACGCGACGAGCGGCGTCGCGTGGACGCGGTACCGGATCGGCGCGGGAGCGGACGAGACGTACACCGTGCCGTTCGCGGTCTCGGCCGAGGGCACGACCACGGTGTGGTTCCGCAGCGCCGACGTCGCCGGCAACCTCGAGACGACCGGCTCGGTGGACGTGCGCGTGGACACGGTCGCACCCACGGGCACGATGGCGGTCGCGGGCGGCGCGGCAGCCGTCGACGCCGTGAGCGTGTCGGTCGACTCGACCGTGACCGACCTGACCGCGATCGAGATGCGGGTGGACCCGGGCACCGGCTCCTTCGGCTCGTGGTTCGCGTACGCCTCGGCGGTCACGACCTCGCTGCCTTCGGGCGACGGGACGAAGACCGTGCGCGCGGAGTACCGCGATCTGGCAGGCAACGTCGCCACGCTGACCGACACGGTGCTCCTCGACACGACGGCTCCCAGCGGCACGATGGTGCTCGCGGGCGGCGCCGCGTACACAGCGACGGTGAGCGTGTCGGTCGACTCGACCGTGACCGACGCGACCGCGCTCGAGATGCGCGTCGATCCGGGCACCGGCTCGTTCGGCTCCTGGTTCCCGTACGCGGCGACCGTGACGACCTCGCTGCCCTCGGGCGACGGCACCAAGACCGTGCGCGCCGAGTACCGCGACGCCCTCGGGCACGTCACGACGCTCACTGACACGGTCGGGCTCGACACGACCGCGCCGTCCACGACGCCGTCGGGCATCCCGGGCGGGTGGTCCTCGGCGGCCGTGACCGTGACGCTGTCCGCCACCGACGCGGGGGCGGGCGTCGCGTGGACGCGCTACCGGATCGGCGCGGGCGCCGTGGAGACCTACACCGTGCCGTTCCCGGTCTCTGCCGAGGGCACGACGACGGTGTGGT
>VAUM01000398.1 GCA_005774595.1 Actinomycetota bacterium | reverse complement strand
CCGGCCAGTTGCGCCCGGTCGCGATGACGACCGTGTCCGCCCCGCCCGCGAACCCGCGCTGCGAGGCGAGCACGCACGTGCCGAACCGGTCCGCGCCCGCCACGGAGACCTGCGCCGCGTGAATCGTGAACGCCGCGGTCTTGGTCGCCTCCCAGTTCCCGGCCGCATCCTGCGAGCGGTACTGGACGGTGTGCGGCCCCACACCCTCTACCTCGACGACCGTCCCCATGGAGGCGGCGGCGCCATCGACGGCGTACAGAGTGCGCCGGATCCCGGAGGTCGCGTCCGACGGCGTGAGGTGGACGATGACCTTCTCGGAGCCGTCGTACTCGTCAGCAGCGTCGTCCATGGTGACCGGAGCCACCGTGTCGATGAGCACGGTCGCGGTCCGGGTACTCTCGAAGTTGCCCACGATGTCGGCTGAGCGGAACCGCAGCGTCGTGGTCCCCTCGGCGGTGATCCCGATCTTCGCGCCCGGCGTGTACGTGGTCGTCGCGCCGCCCGTCGAGTACCAGGTGGCGTAGACCGCCTGGTTGTCGGTGGCGGTCAGCGACACGCTCGCGGTCCGGCTGCGCCACCCGCTCGGCGCGTCGCTCGTCGTGACCGGAGCGAGGGTGTTGCGCGGCTCGACGACCGCATCGATCGCCGAGACCGTCGTGGCCAGGCTCACCGTGAACGTCTGCGCGGTCGAGATGTCACCGTGCCGGTCGTCGTAGAACTCGCCGCGGTAGGCGCCGTCGCCGGCGAACCGGACCGAGTAGGTGCCGGGCAGCAGCCCGCCGATGGTGTAGAGCCCCGTGCTGGGATTGCTCGCCGCAGTGCCCGCGGTCACCCACGCGCTGCCGTACTGTCGGTACGCGTACACGTTCATGGGCCCGACGGGCACGCCGAGGCGGTTACGCACCTGGCCGCGCACCGCACTCGCGCGGTCGAGCGACACGTCGATGCCGGTCGTCGCAGCGGGCGCCGTGACGGTCACGTCGTCGCCGCCCGCGACCGAGTACGCACCATCGTAGAACTCGGGCAGCAGCCTCCCCGACGGATCCTCGCAGCCGACGCGGTAGACGCCGCTCGGCAGGCCGGTCAGGTTGAACAGGCCCGTCGGCGCGGTCAGCGTGGTCTCGACGAGGTCCCATCCGCTGCCGTCCTGCGCGTACGCCGACACGGCGATGCCCGGCGCCGCCACGTCTCCCTGCTCGTCGGTCACGGCGCCGCGGATCGAGCCGAACACCGTCGGCCCCGAGAAGTCGGCGCCGTAGCCACTCTGGGTGGTCTCGGGAGCGAGGACGATGCGCGTGGCAGCCGCCACGGTCGACGTCGCGTTGTACCACTCCTGGTCGCCGCCCTCCGCGACGAACCGCAGGAGGTAGTTCCCGGCGGCCAGTCCGCCGATCCTGTAGTGCCCGTCCGGAACGGTCGCGGTGGCCACGCCAGCGTACGAGATCTCGCCGGCGTCCTCGAGGTACGCCGTGACGATCGCGTACGGGTTCGCGCCGAGCGTGACCGTACCCTCGATCGCGCTCGGGCGCATCACCATCGGAT
>VAUM01000397.1 GCA_005774595.1 Actinomycetota bacterium | reverse complement strand
TGCGCACCGTGCACAACGTCACGTTCGCGACGAGCAGGACCGCCACGACCGAGATGATCCAGCCGCCGAACACGTCGTCGAGCCCCGTTATGCGCAGGACATGCGCGACCCCGGGCGCAGACGCCTCCAGCCTGCCGAAGGTCGACTCGGGCATGTAGGTGCGCTGGGGGAAGAGCACGTTGAGCATGCTCATGCCGATCAGGATGGCTATGAGCACCGCGGCGAGCCGGGGCGAGGCGAGCCGGTCCGCCAAGCTGCGACGACGCCCGCTCACGCACGTGCCGCCGATTCTGCGAAGCCCGACGCGCCCCTGCGACTCCCGGCACAGCTCACTCCGGAACCGACCATTCCGCGACATTCCAGAAGTCGCCCGCGGGATATGCTCCGGGCCTGTAGCCCGAGATGCCGTTCACGACCGTGGAACGTACCTGCGGTCGCTCAGGCAGTATCAGCGACTGCTCCACCGCCTGCGCCTGTATGCTACTGCCGATCGACGCGCGCACCCGCGCGTCCGGCTCGGTGCTCGCCTCTCGGTGCAGCTGCGTCATCTCGGCACCATCGGCGCCGCCCGCGACTCCGATGCCCCAGGGACGGGCCATCGAAGGCTTGTCCGACGCGTCGAACACGCTACCCCAGCCGGGGTCCGGCGTGCCCGGGAACGCGCCGAACACGACGCCGAACGGCTCCGTGGCGATGCGACCGCCTCGCAGCCAGGACCCGTACATCCGGATCGAGTTGTACTTGTACCTCGTCGCCACACCCACCCGGCGCCACGCCTCCAGGACCGCGTCGATCTCCTCCTTGAGCGCCTCGTCCGAGCCGTCACGGCTGGTGAGCTCGAGCACCACCTGAAGGGGCTCGCCGTCCTTGTCCAGGACACCATCCCCGTTCGTGTCGCGCCAGCCCGCCCGCGCCAGCGCCGCCTTCGCGACTTCGGGATCGGCCGTCACCGGCGAGGTCGGTGGCTTCGAGGCGGCGAAGATGCGCCCCGTGAACGGCGTCGCGGCCGTCGTGAGCACGGAGGCCGAGATGACGTCGGTCGGATACGCCGCGATGAGCGCCTTCCTGACGAGCGGGTCCGCGAACGGCGAGTCCGATGTGTTGAACAGCAGCCCCCACCACCGCCCCGTCGGCGAGTCGACCACGGTGCCGATGCCATCGCGCCTCACCGCGAATGCGTCCTTGCCGTCCACGTACGCCCAGAGCGTAGGTACCTCCGCCTTCGCGACGATGGCCATCGCGTCCGCGTCATCCGTGAACACGACGTCGAGCCGCTCGATGGAGGCCTGCGCGCGCGCCGGCGAGTCGGCTCTCCTGAGCTGCCAGCGGACGCCGTCCTCCCACCGTTCGAGGCGGTAGGGTCCGCAGCCGATCGGTGATGCCCAAAGCGCAGCGTTGATCTGTCCCGCCTGCGCCTCGAGCAGGTGCCCCGGAAGCACGAACGGGAAGAGCGAGTCCGCGGCCGCACCGAACGACTCGCTCAAAGTCACGGTCACCACCTGCCCATCGGCGGCGACGTCCTCGATGGCATGGTATCCCGGGAAC
>VAUM01000396.1 GCA_005774595.1 Actinomycetota bacterium | reverse complement strand
GCGGGGGCCGCGCCGCCGCGCGCCGCGCTGCCCGGCGTCCCGGGGACGAGGATGGCCTCGTCCCCGCGGCCGCCCGGCAGCAGGCCGAGCCCGCGCATGAGCAGCACGCCGCCGAGGATCACTGCGGCGGTTCCGGCGACGAGGGCGGCGGCCCACAGCAGGTTCCTGCGGGGGTTCGTCGCCGCGGCGTGCGCGGCGGCCTTGCGGTAGCCGCGGCGTTCGGGGATGTCGGGGTTCGGTTCGGGCACGTGCCTACTGTACCGCGCGTCGCGTGTCTTGGCGCGCGTCTCCCGCGCGTCTGCCTACCGCACTTCGGCGCCGACGTCGATCACGCCGGTGTCGAGCAGCTCCACCAACACGTCGACCGCCTCAGGGTCCCACTGGGCGCCCCGCCCCCGCAGCAGGCACGTGCGCGCCTCGCCGACCGACATCGCGGCACGGTACGGCCGGTCGGTCGTCATCGCGTCGAACGAGTCCGCCACGGCGATGACCCGCGCCGCGCGCGGGATGTCGTCGCCTGCCAGGCCGTCGGGGTAGCCGCTCCCGTCCCACCGTTCGTGGTGGTGGCGCACCATCGGCACCACGTCGGACAGGAACGAGACGCTCTCGATGATGCCGGCACTGCCGACGACATGCTTCTTGATGACCTCGAACTCGTCGTCGGTCAGGCCGGCGGGCTTGAGGAGGAGCTGGTCCGGGACCCCGATCTTGCCGACGTCGTGCAGCAGCCCCGCCTGCTCGAACAACAGCACCTGGTCGCGCATGCCGAGCCGGTAGCCGATGGCGCACGCGTAGTCGGCCACGTGCATCGAGTGCAGCGCGGTGTAGTGGTCGCGCGCGTCGACCGCGGCCGTGAGCGCCTGCAGCACGCCGAGCCGGTGCTCGCCGAGTTCGGTCAGCGAGTCGGCCAGCCTGCCGTCGAGCCTCGCCACGATGCGCCGCTCACGCTCCACGCGGGCTGCTTGGCTCGTCGCGTACATGCTGTACATCATGTAGACGACCATGGGGAGGAAGAGCAGTTGCGCGTAGTCCTCGTACAGGTCCTGAGGTCCGATGCTGAACTGCTGGCCTGCATGGTTGGCGCTCACGATGACCATCAGCACCGCCGCCGCGCCGAGGTAGAGCCCCGGCGCGGTGGCACCGCGTTCGCGGCGCGCGATCGCGGCGATCGCGAACACGATGGCGGCGGCGAATCCGCCGGTCGCGATCAGGTCGAATGCCCCCGGGATCACAGCCCGCCCTTTCCGATCCGATAGCGCGAGAGCTCGAACGCGACGCGCGCGAGGCACACGCCGGCGACGGCGAACGAGGCGTGCTCGAGCACGTTGAGCGCCTCCGGCAGCACGAAGCCCTCGGCGATCGTCGCGACATACGCGACCAGCGTGGCGGCCACCATCGCCGCGAGCCAGCGCTTCCCGGGCAGGTCGATGCCCCGGTATGCGCGCACCATCAGCGGGAGCAACGCGACCGCGAGTACGAGGATGATGAGCTCGCTCTGCTGGATCTGCGGGGGGATCATGCGGGGTTGCTCACCCGCGCGCCGCGTCGAGGATCGCGC
>VAUM01000395.1 GCA_005774595.1 Actinomycetota bacterium | reverse complement strand
CCGCCGGCACGGCCTTCGGCTTCGCGCCCTTCGCGGGCTTGCGCTTCGGCCTCAGCTGCGCGATCCGCTTCGCGCGCCGGGCGACACCGCGGTCCGGGTCCGTCACGTCATTCTCGAACAGCTCGGCCGCGGCCCACTTGACCTCGTCGCCTGCGGCGCCCTCGACCAGCGTCACGACGCCGGCGAGCATCGGACCGTACTCCGGATCGCCGTGGTACGCGCGCGATGCCTCGGCGAGAAGCGGCCAGATCTTCGCGGCGCGGGTCTCGGTCGTGGCGCCCCAAGCGGCCAGCATCCGGCACGCGGAGGTGCGCACCACCGACGACTCCTCGTCGTGCATGCACTCGATCGCATCAGACAGCGCCTTCTCGACCAAGCGCGTGTCGACGGCGACCATCTCGGTCAGCACGTCGAGCGTCTCCCAGCGCGTGCGGGCCTCGGGCCTCAGCAGCGCGTCGATGAACTCGGTGCCGTGCGGCTGGAGCAGCCTCGGCTCGGAGCACGCGACGTCGTGGAGCACCTCGGCCGCGAGCGACCGCTGCGCGCGGTCCTCGCCGGACAGCGCGGCGACCAGCTGCTTGAGCAGCTTCTTGTCCTTCAGTGCACGCTGGCCGAGTTCGGCCTTGTCTCCGCCGATGGGCTCGGGCGGGACGGACTTCTTCGTTGCGCTCATGCACACTCCCCCGGCTTCTCGGCGCCGTGGTGACTATTCCTCACTCGGCCACGGCGTCCCTGCCGCGCAGTATCGGCAGACGCGCCCCGCGAGTGGAGTGGTTCCTACAGGTTGAACCCGCCGTGCTTCTTGAAGTGCTCGACCAGCCCGCCATCGGCGAGCAGCTGCGCCATCACCGGCGGCAGCGGCGGGAACGGGGTCTCCGTGCCCTTGGTGAGGTTGCGCACGACGCCCGCCTCCAGGTCGAGCGCGAGCTCGTCGCCGTCGTCGATGAGGTCCGTATCACACTCGACCACCGGCAGGCCGGTGTTGATGGCGTTGCGGTAGAAGATGCGCGCGAAGCTCTTCGCCAGCACCGCGCGCGTGTTGCTGTGGATCAGCACCAGCGGCGCCTGCTCGCGGCTCGACCCCATGCCGAAGTTCGTGCCGGCGACGAGGAACCCGCCCTCCGGGTGCACCTTGGCGTAGTAGTCGGGGTCGAGCTCCTCCATCGCGTGGACGGCCATGGCCTCCATGTCGGCGGACTTGAACTTGTACTTGCCCGAGATGATGTAGTCCGTGTTGATATCGTCGCCGTACTTGAACGCCTTCGCGCGTGTCTCCATCGGGACCGCCTCCTACTCGAAGTACTTCCGCGGGTCGGTGATGACGCCTTCGATCACCGACGCGGCGACGGTCGCAGGGCTGCCGAGGTAGATGAACGCGCTGCTGTTGCCCATGCGGCCCTTGAAGTTGCGGTTGGCGGTGCTGATGACGTTCTCGCCGTCGCTCGGCACGCCGTTGTGCGTGCCCACGCACGGGCCGCAGCCCGGCGTGACCAGCGCGGCGCCGGCCTCGACGAGCGTCTGTATGTGGCCGGCCGCGATGGCGTCGAGCAGGATCGCGCGCGACG
>VAUM01000394.1 GCA_005774595.1 Actinomycetota bacterium | reverse complement strand
CACGCGACTCCTCTTCGCCGCTGTGTAGAACGTTTCTGCGCTTCAACGGAGCGCGCCGCGCTCCGCTCTCAAGATCGATTCTACGCCGTGGGCGCGCTACCGTTGGAAGCGCCTGTTGGCCAAGCAGGGGTCATTGCGTCTGCGGCAGACCCTGAATGCCGAACAGTCTGCAGACGCCACGGAACGCGCCTCGCGGGTCCTCGGGGTTGCCCGCGAAGAGAACCAGTCCCAACTGCGCCCCGGGAACACTAGTGCGCGCAGCTATCAGCCGATTGGGTGCGAAGCCGCGATCCGGCTGACCAAGCAGGAAGTCGACGTGATCAGCGCTCCCCGCAGGCACGAACTCGTCGTGCCCGTACTGGTCTATGGCAGCGACAGGCAGCGTGGTTGCGCCGGAGCTGAAGACGTTCAGCAAGCTCATGCCGTCGGCTTCGCCCGCTCGCTCCGCGACCATCTTCTGGGTGGCCTGCAGGTCGCCGGATGGCTCGGAGTATGTGTACAGCGTCGCCGTCCAGCCTGCCGGGATCGTGAGGGCAAGCCCGTTGTCCATTTCCAGCAACGCTCCCGCGGCTAATGCTCGCTCCGAGGACGGGTCGAGGCTGGTCTGCTGACCCGACGAGCATCCGAACAGGACGAGAACGAGTGCCTGCGCACAGATGAGCACGACGAACCTGCGCACACGCTCCCCCTGTCTGGCCAACGTTTCTGCGTTTCAGCGGCGGCGCTCTGTGCCGTCGCCGATTCCCAGCCTACTGCGGAGCGCCGCCCGCTGGAAACGCTTGTTCGGCAGGTGGCGGTTGTTCCGCACGGCGCCGGACACCCCGCAGGGTCAAGGTCAGGACCGCCACCTGAATGACGAAGAACAGCAGGAGCCCGAGAGCATCGATTACGGCGAAGATGAACAGGCTTCCCGGGTCGTAGGCAATCTCGATTGCACTCAGGGACACGAGACCCGCCGTCATCCCCGATGCGGCGCGTGCGGAGGTTGACCAGATGCTGCGAGACTGAGAGCCCCACGGGCTGAGGCGGACCTTGCGTGTCCACGAGGATACGGTGATGGCAGCGTAGAGGCATCCGCCTGCGAGAACCGACAGACCCACACCGAGCCATGCGTAGTAGCTGTCGGGCACTGCGGTGAATCCCCCCACGGTTCTGCGCCTCTGTGCGCCGCTCTGCCGAACGTTTCTGCGCTTCAACGGAGCGCGCTCGCTCCGTCTTCAAGACCGATTCTACGCCGTGGGCGCGCTACCGTTGGAAGCGCGTGTTCGGCAGACGTCGTGGACCGTCAGTCCGGCTTCACGCCGCGTTTCGCGCGGCCGCCGAACGCGAGCGGCAATGCGGACATGGCCAGGCCGAAGAAGATGGCGGCCAGTACTCCGTAGCCCACGAAGGCGAACTGCGCGTGCTCGCCAGCCATCGCGGCCGCGACGAGCAATGCGCCGAAGCCAATCGCAAACCCGATGAACTCCGCCTTCGAGACCACCCGCTTTCGGCGATCGCGCCCGGTCGCGCGGGAGCCGGGCATACGCGTCGAACGGGTCCAGCACGCGAATGCGAGGATTCCCATCGCCCCGATGAAGG
>VAUM01000393.1 GCA_005774595.1 Actinomycetota bacterium | reverse complement strand
CACCGACCTACGCGTCATCAACACGATCTGCTCGGCGACCGCGAAGAGGCAGGAGGCCGCGCACGAGCTCGCCGCGCGCGTCGACGTGATGCTCGTGGTCGGCGGGCACAACTCGGGCAACACGACGCGGCTGGCCGAGATCTGCCGCGCGGTCAACCCGCGCGTGCACCACGTGGAGACCGCCGAGGAGCTCGACCCTGCGTGGTTCGACGGCGCCGTGGTGGTCGGCGTGACGGCCGGGGCGTCCACGCCCGACGAGCAGATGCAGGGCGTCATCCGCGCCGTGGAGGCGTTGGCGTGAGCGCCCGCGGCGCCCGCGGCCGGGCGTCGTACGGCCGGAGCCGCGCCGAGGTGTTCGGCGGCGCGGTCGCTGGTGTCGACGAGGGCGGCGCCGCGGCTCGCGCCGGGCTGGCTCCCGGCGACCTGATCGTGGAAGCAGGCGGCTTCCCGCTCGACGACGAGCTCGACTGGCGCTGGCACGCCGACGGCGCTTCCGTGCGCGTGATGCTCTCGGACGGGCGCACGCTCACGCTCGAGCGCGAGGCCGGCGAGCCGTGGGGCCTCACGTTCGCCGACCCACTGTTCGACGGCATCCATACCTGCGCGAACGACTGCGAGTTCTGTTTCATGGCACAGCTGCCCGAGGGGATGCGCCCGTCGCTGTACCTGCGCGACGACGACTTCCGCCTCTCGTTCCTGCAGGGCAACTTCATCACGCTGACGAACCTGCGCGACCGCGACGTACGGCGCATCTGCGAGCAGGCGCTCTCGCCGCTGTACGTGTCGCTGCACTCGGTGGAGCCCGAGGTGCGCGAGCGGCTCGTCGGCTGCCGCAACGACCGCGCGCTCGAACGCTTCGACGAACTCGTGGAAGGCGGTGTGGAGCTGCACGTGCAGATCGTGCTCGTGCCGGGCGTCAACGACGGCGAGCACCTCGAGCGCTCGCTGACTTGGCTGGCAGAACGTGAGGGTGTGGTGTCGGTGGGGGTGGTGCCGGTCGGCCGTACGCAGTTCCAGACGGCGATCGAGCGGTCGTACGAGGATGCCGTGGACGCGGCGGCGGTGATCGCGCGCGCGGCGCCCTGGCAGGCCGCGATGGCCGAGCGCGACGGCGTGGCGTGGGTGTATCTCGCCGACGAGTTCTACCTGAACGCCGAGGCCGCGGTGCCGCCTGCCGAACACTACGCCGGCTTTCCGCAGTACGAGAACGGCATCGGAATGGTGCGCGCGTTCGAGGACGGGTGGGCCGAGGCGCTGGCGTGCGACGAGGCGGCCGTAGACAAGCCCCGCGCCCTCGTCACCGGCTCGCTCTTCGCCCCCGTCCTCCGTCGTCTCGTCCCCGACGCGCAGGTCCTCTCGGTCCGCAACCGCTTCTTCGGCGGCAACGTGTCCGTCGCGGGCCTGCTCACAGGCACCGACATCATCCAGGCCATCAACGCGCACGGCGGCCACCGCTACGCGATACCCGACTCCGTCCTCAACGTCGACGGCGTCACGCTCGACGACATGACGCCCGAGCAGATCGCCCGCGAGACGGAGGTGTCGGTCGCCGTGGTAGAATCCAGCCCCGCCGGGCTCGCGG
>VAUM01000392.1 GCA_005774595.1 Actinomycetota bacterium | reverse complement strand
GCGCACAGCTCCACCTCGGACATCACGGCCCCCTCTCGTCCCGGCCGGTCCCTTTGGTCTCCACCCGTCGGGGAACGACCGCCGTCACATCTCCCGGCGCGCCTCCAGCGCCCGGCCGAGCGTGACCTCGTCGGCGAACTCGAGGTCGCCGCCGACCGGCAGCCCGCTCGCGATGCGGGTCACGCGCACGCCGAGCGGCTTGATGAGCTTGGCGAGGTAGACCGCCGTCGTCTCGCCCTCGACGTTGGGGTTCGTGGCGACGACGACCTCCTCGACGCCGCCTTCGCCGATCCGCGCGATGAGCTCGCGCACGCGCAGCTGCTCGGGACCGATGCCGTCGATCGGCGAGATGGCGCCCTGGAGCACGTGGTACACGCCCCGGAACTCGCCGGTACGCTCGATCGCCACGACGTCGCGCGGCTCCTCGACGACGCAGACCGCGGACGCGTCGCGGCGCGGGTCGGCGCAGACCGCGCACAGGTCCTCCTCGGCGAGGTTGAAGCAGCGCGTGCAGAAGCGGACGGTCTGCTTGACCTCGACGATCGCGTCGGCGAGCCGCCGCGCCGACTCCTCGTCGGCCCGCAGGAGGTGGTAAGCGATGCGCTGCGCCGACTTCGGACCGACACCCGGAAGCCGCTCGAGTTCCTCGAGCAGCCGGGCGATCGATGGGGCCCAGTAGGTCACCGCGCGCGGCCCGCAGTCGCCTACATCAGGCCGGGCAGGCCGAGGCCGCCCATACCGCCGGTCACCGCACCCATCTTCTCGGCGGCGAGCTCCTGCGCGGACCGGAGCGCCTCGTTGACGGCCGCAGCGATGAGGTCCTGCAGCATCTCGACGTCATCCGGGTCGATCGCGGCGGGATCGAGCTGGACCGACTGCACGCGCAGGTCGCCGCTGATGACGACCTTGACCGCGCCCCCACCTGCGGACGCCTCGACGGTCGCGTCCTGCAGCTCGTCCTGGACGCGCGCCATCTCGGCCTGCATCCGCTGGACCTGCTTCATCATCTTGCCCATGTCGGGTCGCATCGCGCTCATGACTCCTCTTCCTCGGGGTCGCTGATGTACTCGTCGGCCTCGTACGGGACGTCGGCGATCTCCTCGGCGCCCAGCGAGTCCAGAAGGCCGGGCTGCTCGGGCGGAGGCGGCGGCGCGGACGCCTCGTCGGCCGGCTGCTCCGGGGCAGGGTCCGCGTCCGGGATGACCTCGCCGCCGAGCACGTCGGCCGGGTCGGCATCGGGATCGGGCTCGGGGTCCGCATCCGGCTGCGGCAGCGGGACCGCCGCGCCGCGGCCGAGCTGGAACCGGATCGGCGGCGCGAAGCCGAACGCGTGCGAGAGCGCCGCGCGCAACATCTGCATCGACTCGGGCTTCTCGGCCATCGACAGAGTGATCGCCTGGTCCGAGGGGAACTCGATGCGCAGCGTATGGCCATCGTCGTCGACGTCGACCTCGACCGAGACGAACCACGCCGCGCGCGACTTCTTGTGGCGGCGGATCTCGGCGACGACCGCCGGCCACGCGCGCTTGACCTGCGCGCGGTCGAGCGGACGGGCGCCGGCGGGCGGAGCCGCGGACGCGCCCGCGCC
>VAUM01000391.1 GCA_005774595.1 Actinomycetota bacterium | reverse complement strand
CCGTCACCCGGACGGCGCCCGCCTCGGCGGGCAGCCGCTCGTACAGGTCCCGCAGCGCCGCATGCACCACGGTCCCGCGGGTCAGCGCGTCGACGGCCAGATCGAGCGGCTCGGCGCGCAACTGCTTCTCGACGAACCACCGGAACGGGCATTGGAGGTAGGACTCTATCTCGCTGGCGGAGTACACCTCCTGTGAGGCGAGCCGCGCGAGCACGTGCGGGTCGGTGAGTGTGTCCTGCCGCGGCGCCCGCCGGGCCGACGCCGCCGCCCTCCTGAGCGCCTCGCGCCCCCCGGGGCCGCCCGAGACGCCGAGGCCGGCCTCGAGCAGCGTCCTGTGCCCGTCCGCCCCGTCGACGACGTCAGCCTCGGCCTCGGCCTCGGGCGCGCGGTAGAGATCCCGCAGCTCCTCCCAGAACGGCGATGCCCCGAGCGGCGTCCCCGACGAGTCGGTGACCTGCCGGCACAACACCAGGCGCCGGCGCGCCCGCGTGACCGCTTCGTAGAACAGCGCCCGCTCCATCGCCACGCCTCCCCACTCCGGCTCGGCGGCGCCGACCGAGCGGAACAGCTGGCGCACCTCGGCCGAGCCGAACGCGTCGTCCGACGCAGCGGGGAACTCGTCGTCGGTCAGCCCCGCAGCACCACCGCATCGAACCGGTGCCCGCGGGCGCGCGCGACGCTCATGCGCGGACCCGGCCGGCGCGAGCGGAGCGCCCGCCGGCCACTTCCGCGCGCCGGAGGACCTCCGCCAGCTCGCCCGCGCGCAGCGGCCCCTCTCCCCCGAGCCCGTCGAGATCGCCCAACGTCCTGACCAGCACCTGGTACGCCCGGGCGTCCTCGTCCGCCGACGGAGTGACGCGGCCGTCGCGCCCGTGCGCGGACGCCATCATCCGGGCCGCGAGCCGCTCCACCGCCCTGGCGTCAGGCCCGTCGGCGCGCGAGATATCGTCGAGGTCGCGGACCACGCGCGCGCCGAGAGTGCGCGCCCCGCGCGCCAGCGCTGCGCGGTCGGTGACCCCCCGCCGCCGCCAATCGGCCTCGAGCCGCGCTACGGCCTCTCGATCGGCTCCGGAGAACGCCGACCGCAGGTAGGCGAGCAGGAGGTCCCGCCCCCCTCCGGCAGCGAAGCCGAGCAGGCCGCACAGCGCTCGGCCGAGGGGCACCGCGCCGAAGACGACAGGCGTGTCGAAGTCCGCCGCGATGCCGGCCTCTGCGAAGGCGTGCGCCAGCGCCGCGGCATGGCGTGCGGGAGCGCGGTACAAGACCGCGACCTCCGAGGGGGCGATGCCGCTGGCACAGATTCCCAGCACCGCCTCCGCGACCGCCTCAGCTTCCGCCTCCTCGCCCTCCGCGAAGCGGAACTCGATCCCACCGTCCGGCATTCTCGCCGGACCCGCTTGGAAGACCTCCGACTCCACGCGCCGCAGGTCGGGCGCGTCAGCCGGCTCGGCGGAAGGCGGCAGATGCCGATGCTCTCCGAGCCGCGCCAGGCGTTCCACGAGCGGCGACAGGCCTTCGGTCGCAGGGAAGCCCTGCTCCCAGGTCAGCGCCACCGCCACGCGCCATCCCGCATTCGAGAGCCCTCGGAC
>VAUM01000390.1 GCA_005774595.1 Actinomycetota bacterium | reverse complement strand
GTCCTTTAGCGGCAGCAAGCCCTCACGGACTCGGATCCCGACCGATACGAGAGCATCGACATGCCCATTGCTGGTCCCAGGCTCGTCGACAAGACGAAAGTGGCGCGCTGGAGTGACTCGATGTGCCTGCACTGTGTTCACGGTGACGACTTCCCGGATTGTCCCAACGACTACTCGGATGCGTTTCCCAAGGACGTCGGACCGATCATGTGCAGCTGGTTCGAAGAGAAGGCCTCCTAGTCCGGCGAATCGCCGTGTCTCCAACAGGCGTTTCCAGCGGGCGGCGCTCCGCAGTAGGCTAGGAATCGGCGACGGCACAGAGCGCCGCCGCTGAAACGCAACAACGTTGGACCAAACCCGACGACACGGAGCACGAATGTGAACGGGCGCGCCGATATCGGCTCGGACGTCAGGACAGTCGTCGCGGCGCGATACCAACAGGCCCGCTTGATCGGGGGCATGGTCGTCGCCGGGGCAATCGCGCCCATTGCCTTCGGCGCGGTGCTCATGGGCGTGAGCAAGGGGGACTTCGGCTCTCTGCCTCTCGCGCAGCTCGATCCCGTGGTCATTCGCGTCTTGGTCTACAGCATGCTGCTGCCGGACGTCACGCTCGCCGTCGTTCAGCGCATCAGGCTCCTTGGAGCTGCACGGCGCGGGGAGGTCACGGACCTTACCTCGGGGCTCCGCGTTCTGGCCAACTGGTCCTTCGTGTTCGCGCTGCTCGTCGGCGTGGTCGCGCTCGGCAGCGGCATGATGTACATCGCCAGCACCTTGAACTCAAGCGAGTGGCGGATGATCGACCTCGGAGCCTTCCTTGTGGGCACCGCGGCGTCGTGGCTTCTCATCGTGCCAAACCGGAGAGAGTGGGTGGGTCTGCTTCACCGCTGGGGTGTCGTCCCGGATCGACGGGCCTCGGACTGATTCGGGTTGGTCCAACCGGCGCTTCCAGCGGAAGCGCGCCTACGGCGTAGAATCGGTCTTGAAGGTGGAGCGAAGCGCGCTCCGCTGAAGCGCAGAACGTTAGTCAGAGTGCCCGAAGGCTCGGAGGAATCAGACATGCTCGACCTCGCCTTCGGCGCCGCTGTCGATCTCCTCTTGATGCCGCTGCTCGTCGCGTTCGATCTCAACCGTGATCGGCGGCTGTATTGGTCAGCGGTCAGAGATGCGATGACCGCGTACGCGCCGGGCAACGCCAGCTCACTGGCTGCACTCCTGGCATCTGCGCGTCCATATGGTGATCTCGCAGACGATGACCGTCTCTATGAGCGGCTGGCCGCCAACATGGTCGCGCGAACCACGCCAGGCGCTTCCTCCACACCGGCCGAACTCACTCGCCTCATCGAGCGCGAGGTCGCAGAGATCACCGCAGACTCGAGCTACCGCTACGTGGCGAATCGGCGCGCGCTCGCGCTTGTGGCGAGATTCGTCGCAGACAAAGAGTCGCGCCGTCACGCACCTGACTAACCCGCGCTTCCAGCGGGAGCGCGCCTTCGGCGTAGAATCGGTCTTGAAGGCGGTGCGCAGCGCGCTCCGCTGAAGCGCAGAAACGTTAGCCCGATGGCAGCGGGGGGAGCGTTGGAGCACCTCAC
>VAUM01000389.1 GCA_005774595.1 Actinomycetota bacterium | reverse complement strand
CACGCAGTGGCTGTCCGTCGACCTCGGTGCGAACCGCACGGTCGAGCAGGTCACGATCCCGTGGTATTCGAGCTACTACGCCAAGGCGTACAGGATCCAGTGCTCGACCGATGGCAGCACCTGGACCGACGTCTACTCGACCACCAGTGGCACGTCGGGGACCAAGACCCACACGTTCACCGCCCGCACCGCCCGCTACGTGCGCCTCTACTGCACGTCGGCAGAGAGCAGCAACGGCTACTCCGTGACCGAGTTCGGGGTCTGGGGCAGGTAGCGCCCGCGATACGCGGACAACGCCCTGTGGAGGGGCGCCGGACATCGATGGGGGGCCCGCGCGAGCGGGCCCTCCTCCGCTGCCGCCGCCGGCGGTCCGCGTGACGCGCCTCTCGACCTCACGCGCCGTCGCGGGCATCATGGAACGCGGCCGATAGCGACCCGTAAGGAAGGCGCGCGCCCGACCCGTGTCCCCCGAGACGTCAGAGACCCGATACGGCACGCTCGTGATGCGCGCGATCCTCGCGTGCATCGTGCTGCTGCTGCTGGCGTCCGGCGCCATCGTGGCGCGCGTGCTGACGAGGGCCGCCTCGCCCGATCCTCCCGTCGACCCGCAGGAGTTCGCGATCGCGCAGGCGCGCTCGGACCTCGCCCAGGACCCGGAGTCGCCGAAGCTGCACACGGACCTCGGGCTGGCGCTGTACCGGGTCGGCCGCGAGCAGGAGGCCGCCGACGAGTTCTCGGCCGCGCTCGGCCTGGACGCGGGGTACGGTCCCGCCGCCGCGCATCTCGCGACCGCGCTGTGGTTCTCGGGCAACCGCGACGGCGCCGTCTCGGTACTCACCGACTACCTGACTGAGAACCCGGGCGACACGGAGCTCAGGTTCCAGCTCGCGACCTACCAGCAGGAGTCGGGCGAGACCTCGGCCGCGGCCGGGTCGTTGCGGCTCGTGCTGGACCGCACCCCGGCGGACGCGGCGGCGCGATACCGGCTCGGCGCGTGCCTGGAGGCGCTCGGCGAGCGCGGGCCCGCCGTCGTGCAGTACCGGGAGGCGCTGCGCTACTCGCCGGGCTACGCGCCCGCCATCGACGCGCTGCGGCGGATGGGGGAGACCCCGTGACCGGCGATCCCCGTGAGCGCCCACGCCTCGGCCCGCGCGACCGCGCGCTCACGGCGATCCTCGCCGTCCTGCTGCTCGCGCTCGTCGGGCTGGGAGCCTTCTACCTCACCGTCGTCGAGTCGCCCACACGCCCCGTGCCGGTCGCGACCCCGGACACCGACGTCCAGGCCGAGATCGTCGACTCGTACGACGGCCTCGACCCGGCGACGGGCATGCGCTTCCGCCGCCCGCACGACGTCACCTGTGACGCCGAGGGCAACATGGTCGTCGCGGACCTGCTGAACCGCCGGCTCGTCAAGCTGACGCGCGACGGCGAGGTCTACTCGTTCGTCCGCGGCGGGAAGTGGGGCGCCGGCAAGCTCGACGCGCCGGTGAGCGCCGCGTACGGCCCCGACGGCCGGCTCTACGTCGCCGACGCGGGCTGGGGCGGGCCGCCCGGCGCGCTGGGGGGTCGCGCTCCCGGCGGGGCCCGGGTCGGCCAGGGGGG
>VAUM01000388.1 GCA_005774595.1 Actinomycetota bacterium | reverse complement strand
GCCTGCGACGACGGACAGCGCGACGGGGATCGACGACGCGGGCGAGCACGCGTACCACATGTCGGTGCTGTCGAGGAAGGTGTACGGGCAGAGCCTGCAGCAGCTGCTGGACGACACGGCTTCGGCGACGAAGCAGGGCGACCTGTGCACGTACTGCCACGGCCCGAACCCGGGCGGGGACACGGACCACAGCAACGGCACGGTGGCGGACTTCCGGGGTCCGTGGAGGAACTTCCGCGGCGGGAACGACGGCGGCACGGTTGCGGCGGCGTACAACTACACGGTGAACCGCGGGAACTGCGCGGGGGTGGACTGCCACAACAACATGACGACGCCGGTGACGTACGGCTGGTACGGGACGGCGACGACGAGCGCGTGCACGGTGTGCCACCTCGACGTGACGGTGGACCCGCCGCACGTGGCGCACACGGGGGCTCGGGCGGCGTACGGTGTGACGATCACGTGCGACGCGTGCCACTTTGCGACGACGTGGGGGAGCGCGGCGCCTTCGTACGCGCAGAGCCACATCAACACGTCGTGGACGATGCAGTGGAACTGGACGGGTTCGTGGGCGGGGGTGTCGTACCTGGGGAGCTGGGCGAACGGCTCGAAGGGGACGTGCGGGACGAACCCGTGCCACCAGAACGGTCAGCTGGGGGCTCCGAACACGCCGACGTACACGTGGAGCAACGTGACTTTGGCGGGTTGCGTGAACTGTCACGGGGTGGGTCCGTCGTCGCAGAGGACGCAGGCGCACCGTGCGCACCTGGCGTACGGGCTGGTGGGGTCGGGGACGACGGGTTGTCCGCAGTGCCACGCGGCGGCGACGGTTCCGACGCACATCAACAACCGGGTGAACATGGCGGGCAAGTCGGTCTCCTACACGGGGGACACGGGAGTGGCCGCCGGTGGCGGGACGTTCGGGACGTGCGGCGGGGCGGGGGCGTGCCACGTGG
This sequence comes from Actinomycetota bacterium, assembly GCA_005774595.1. Classification (NCBI taxonomy): domain Bacteria; kingdom Bacillati; phylum Actinomycetota; species Actinomycetota bacterium. The sequence goes on along the minus strand of VAUM01000388.1, from coordinate 649 downwards.
CGGTGAGCAACATCGCGTGGAGCGACACGACCCCGACGACGTGCAATCCGTGCCACGTGGGGACGGTCGATCGCGAGAGCTTCAACGGGTACAACTATTCGTCGAGCCTGATCAGCGGCACGGAGTACGGTGCGGCGGGTCACTCGAAGGCGGGCGTGAACAAGCGGTGCGTGGACTGCCACACGATGGGTCGGCCGCACGTGTTTTCCGCGAGCTACACGAACCAGGGGGCGGGGACGGTGTTCCGCCTCACCGCCGGGTTCACGTGCAACACGAACGCGGCGGGTTGCCACGTGACGTCGGGGCTGGTGGCGGACCACACGCGGGCGATCATGAGCTCGTTCGGGTACGCGCCGGACGTGGCGACGTGGCGTTTCGTGCCGAAGTGCATCGATTGCCACGACCCGCACGGCGACGGCTCCAACATCAAGATCATGTCGCGGCAGCTTCGCGACTACGGCTCGAACGCGTCGTGGGTGACGTCGGGGACGCCGGACAACAGCGCGGTGGCGTTCACGAACAACACGACGGGCCAGAACAGCGGCGGCGGGGCGTACGCGAACGCGTCGGCGCCTTACAGCAACCTGTGCCAGGAGTGCCACCAGGCGACGGCGACGGCGTTCGTGTCGTACAAGGACAACACCAGCGC
>VAUM01000387.1 GCA_005774595.1 Actinomycetota bacterium | reverse complement strand
CGTGTCCAACGGCACGCTGACCCTGAACGCCGACGGCAGCTTCACCTACGTGCCGGACGCGGACTACAACGGTCCCGACTCGTTCACCTACCACGCCAACGACGGCGCGGCCGACTCGAACGTCGTCACCGTCGACATCACCGTCACGCCCGTCAACGACGCGCCGGTCGCAGCAGGTGACTCCTACTCCACCGCCGAGGACACGACGCTCACGGTCGCAGCCCCCGGCGTGCTGACCAACGACACCGATATCGACGGCGATCCGCTCGACGCCGTGCTCGACACGGACGTGTCGAACGGCACGCTCACCCTGAACGCCGACGGCAGCTTCACCTACGTCCCGGACGCCGACTGGAACGGCAGCGACAGCTTCACCTATCACGCGTCCGACGGCACGGCCGACTCGAACGTGGTCACGGTCGACATCACCGTCACGCCTGTGAACGACGCCCCGGTCGCGGTCGCGGACTCCTACTCGACGGCCGAGGACACGACGCTCACCGTCGCCGCTCCGGGTGTGCTGACCAACGACTCGGATGTGGACGGCGATCCGCTCGACGCGGTGCTCGACACCGACGTGTCCAACGGCACGCTCGTGCTCAACGCCGACGGCAGCTTCACCTATGTGCCGGACGCTGACTGGAACGGCTCCGACAGCTTCACCTACCACGCCAACGACGGCACCGCCGACTCGAACATCGTCACGGTCGACATCACGGTGACCCCGGTCAACGACGCTCCGGTGGCGACAGGCGACTCGTATTCGACGGCCGAGGACACGACGCTCACGGTCGCCGCTCCGGGCGTGCTCGGAAACGACACCGACGTCGACGGCGATCCGCTCGACGCCGTGCTCGACACCGACGTCTCCAACGGGACGCTCACGCTGAACGCCGACGGCAGCTTCACCTACGTGCCGGACGCGGACTGGAACGGTACGGACTCCTTCACCTACCACGCCAACGACGGCACGGCCGACTCGAACGTGGTCACGGTCGACATCACGGTCGGCCCGGTCAACGACGCGCCGGTCGCGGTCGCGGATTCGTACTCGACCGCCGAGGACGCGACGCTGACGGTCGCGGCCCCGGGCGTGCTCGTGAACGACACCGACGTGGACGGCGATCCGCTCGACGCGGTGCTGGACACCGGCGTGTCCAACGGCACGCTCACGCTGAACGCCGACGGCAGCTTCACCTACGTGCCGGATGCGGACTACAACGGTCCGGACTCGTTCACCTACCACGCGAACGACGGCACGGCCGACTCGAACGTGGTCACCGTCGACATCACGGTGACGCCGGTCAACGACGCCCCGGTCGCGGTCGCGGACTCCTACTCCACCGCGGAGGACACGACGCTCACGGTCGCGGCGCCTGGTGTTCTCGGCAACGACACCGACGTCGAGGGCGATCCGATCAGCGCGGTGCTCGTCGCCGACGTGGCGAACGGCACGCTCGTGCTGCTCGCCGACGGGTCGTTCCTCTACACACCGGACCCCGACTGGAACGGCACCGACTCGTTCACGTACTACTGCAACGACGGTACCGACGACTCACCGACCGCAGCGACCGTCACGATCACTGTCACGCCGGTCAACGACGCGCCGGTCGC
>VAUM01000386.1 GCA_005774595.1 Actinomycetota bacterium | reverse complement strand
GTGCCCGCCGAGCCCGTCGGCGACGGCGTACAGCGGCGGGGAGTCGACGTACGCGTCCTCGTTGCCCGCGCGGACCAGGCCGGGATGGGTGTACGCCGCGTGGCCGGCGCGGTGCGCGGCGGCGGTCACGACTCCTCGACCTTCAGGTCGACCGGGCCCACCGAGACGATGTCGCCGGGCGACGCGGCGGCGGGGGCGGTGACCGGCACGCCGTTGAGCACCGTGCCGTTGGTCGAGCCGAGGTCCTCGACGATCACGCCTCCGCGTCCCGGCGAGATGCGCGCGTGGCGCGTCGAGACGAACGCGTCGGAGATCACGATGTCGGCGTCCGGTGCGCGGCCCACGACGAGCGGTCCGGTGAGCGGGATGCGCATGCCCTCGAGCGTCTGCGGCCCGCGCACGATCGCGACGGCGTATCCCCCCTGCGCGCGTCTCGGCGTGCCGCCCGACACCAGCCCGATGCCGGTGCGCACGACGGCGAACAGGAACAGGTAGAGCAGGCCGAGCAGCAGGACCCTGCCGAACAGCAGGATGATCTCCGGCACGGCGCGCTACCTGCCGGCCCCGGGGGCGTTGTAGACGAGCTTCGTCACGCCGACCTGGACGACGTCGCCGTCGCGCAGGAGCTCGGCGCCCGTGAGCGGCCGGCCGTTGAGGAAGGTGCCGTTCGTCGACCCGAGGTCCTCGACCTCCCAGCCGCCCGTCCGTTCCGTGAACGCGGCATGCCTGCGCGAGACGTTCGAGTCGGCGAGCACCACGCCGCACTCGGCGAGCCGGCCGACGACGACCCTCCCGCCCGCGAGGACGACGTCGTGGTCGAGCCCGGTGACGGTCACGGTGGCGGGGGTTCCCGCGTCCGAGGCGGACGAGTCCGGGCGCTCGGCGACGTCGTCAGCGCCGAGCTCGCCGGTCACCGGACGCCGCGACATCTTGGTCTCCACTTCGACGCGGCCGAGCCGGAACTCGTCGTCGACCTCGAACAGCACGACGGGACGCTGGGCGAGGTCGTAGCCGCGCTCCTGCGCGTAGCCGACCAGGTACGTTGCGAGCTCGCCCTCGAGGACCTCGATGAAGCCCTCCATGCGCTCCTCGTCGGCCTCGGAGATGACGACGGTGTACGAGGTCGGGGCGTACACCTTCCCGACACCCACTACGCGGCCGTCATCCATCGCCTTCCCGCACTTCTTGGCGATCTCGGCGGGCTGGACGGGCGAGCGGAACGCGCCCGCGAACAGACCCTCGACGGCGCCCGCGACCCGGTCCTCGAAGTCGGACAGTATGCTCACTGGTGTCGTTTCGCCCCTCGTCTGCGTGCGTTCGGGCGCCCGCGAAGGTGATCAGCCGACGTCGCCACGGACCGGCGGTCCGGCCGCGATGACGAGCGACATCAGTATAAGCGAGCCCGCCGCCTGCCCGAGGATGGCCGGGTCGAGCGGGGAGATCTCCGGCTCGAGGATGCCCCACACGACGTAGCCGACCACCAGCGCCGCCGTCGCCGCAGCCATGCCGGCCGTGGCCGCCCGGCGCGTGCCGCGGCGGCTGAGCAGCGACATCACCAGGCCCGCAAGGCCCCAAGCGGCGACCGTCACGTACGCGCCCGGGTTCGCCCACACGG
>VAUM01000385.1 GCA_005774595.1 Actinomycetota bacterium | reverse complement strand
CGGCACTGAGGGGGGACATGGCGGTCGTCGGCTATCCCAAGCCGGGCACCGCGTTTGTCGGTGACGTGTCGGGGTACTACCTCTACCGCGGTTCCGGGTCGAGCTGGACCACGGACCTTCCAGCCTGCGACTCGAAGACCGCGACCAGGGGCGACGACGCCGAGTACGGCTACTCGGTGGCACTCGGAGAGGATCTCGTCGTCGCCGGCGACCCGAGGGCCGACTCCGGCCGTGGCGCGGTCTGGGTGCTCACCCAGGAGGACAACACCCAACCGGTCAACCACTGGCGGGAGACGAGGATCACAGCGTCCGACGGCGTCGCAGGAGACCGCTTCGGCTCCTCGGTCTCGCTGTGTGGTGACACCCTGATCATCGGTGCCGAGGGTGATGACTCGAACCGCGGCTCGGCCTACGTGTTCGACCGTATCCGGGTGAACTGGACGGAGAGGACCAAGCTCACGGCCCCGGACCGCGCGGCGAACGACTACTTCGGCTCCGCTGTCGCCCTGTCGGACGGCGTTGCCTTCGTCGGCGCCTACGGGGACGACGACAAGGGCTCCGGCTCGGGATCCGTCTACCAGTTCGCGGGCTCCGGGGCCGTGTGGACGCAGGCGGCGAAGCTCACAGCAGCCGACGGCGCGGCCGACGACAACTTCGGACGCGCGGTGGCCGCCTCGCGCGGCACGCTGATCGCGGCCGCTCCGGGCGATGACAGCGGGGGGGCGGACACGGGTTCCGCGTACCTGCGGCGCTACGCATACTCGACCTCCGAGGACACCACGCTCGTGGTCGCCGCGGCCGACGGGGTGCTCGGCAACGACACTGACGCGGACGGAGACGCGCTCGCCGCGGTCCTCGTCACCACCACGGCGCACGGGTCGTTGCAGCTGGCGGCCTCGGGGGCGATCACCTACACCCCCGATGCGAACTGGTACGGCTGCGACTCGTTCAGCTATCGGGCGAGCGACGGATCGGTCCAGACCACGCCGGCCGTCGTGACCATCACGGTCTCGCCCGTCGAGGATCCGACGACCGCCGTGGGCGACACGTTCACGATCGATGAGGACGCGCCGCTGTCCGCCGATATCCTCGCCAACGACATCAACGCCGACGGGGACGTGCTCGCCGCGTTCCCGACCACCAACGCCCCCGCCGGCTTCGACCTGTCGGATGGGACCGGCATCTTGACCTACGATCCGAGCGTCCGTCCGAACTGGAGCGGCACGCTGAGCTTCAAGTACACCGCGTGGCACAGCGATGACAGCTCCTCCACCGCCACCATCACCGTCGTCGTCACGCCGGTGAACGACCCGCCTGTAGCCGTCACCGACTCCAAGTCGTGCACCGAGGACGGCCGGGCGACGCTGAACGTCCTCACCAACGACAACGATGGCGATGGCGGCGGCAGCGCGGGACTCACGGCCTCGGTCTTCTCCGCGCCCGCCCACGGCACCGTGCAACTCGCGGCATCGGGGGCGTGCACGTACACGCCGGACCCGGACTGGAACGGCGTCGACACGTTCAGATACCGCGCCTACGACAACGACCTGTACTCGTCGCCGCAGACGGTGACGGTCACCGTCTCCCCCGTGGCGGACGCACCCGATGCGGTCGC
>VAUM01000384.1 GCA_005774595.1 Actinomycetota bacterium | reverse complement strand
GTCGTGGCTCTCGGCGTCGCGCTCGGCGCGTACGCGGCCAACGTTCTGAAGAAGAACGAGCCCAAGGAGTAGCGCGGCTTCGTCCCGAACCCGCTCTCTCGTGTCAGCGAGCGCCCTCGACGCCGAGAACCGGCGGTCGGGGGCGTTTCAGTTCCGCCGGGACCGCGGCTTCAGGGGGCCGCACCCGCAAGACGAGAAGGAGGTCTTCGCGATGACCGACACCGGGAAGATGAGGCCGAGCCGGGTACTACTCGCGGTGTTCGCCATCGTGGCGCTCGCGCCGGCGCTGGCGGGATGCTTCGCCCAGAACGCCGAGCGCGATACGGGCACGGTCGGCTCCGGCGGCTCGAGGGGGGTGGCGGTCTCTCCGGGGTACGCGCCGGACGTGGTGTCCGAGGAGGCCGCGAAGAGCGCCGACATGGCGGCCGTGCCGCCGAGCGCCGGTGACGGGAGCGGCGCGGACGCGTCGACCGTGCCCGCGGACGAGCGCCTGATCATCACGAACAAGAACCTGCGCATCCAAGTCGACGACGTGAACGCGACCGTCGATGCGATCCGCGGCTTGGCGTCGAAGCACAAGGCGAACATCACCAACATGCAGGTGAGCACCCAGTCCGACGTGCCGGTCTACAACTACGCCGCGCAGCAGCGCGACAGCTCGTACGACTCCGCGCCGCTGCAGGGCTGGATCACCGTCAAGGTGCCTGCCGACCAGTACGAGGCGTTCATCGCCGAGGCGGTCAAGCTCGGGCGTGTGCTGCGCCAGTCCGAGGACACGCAGGACGTCACGCAGGAGCACGTCGACCTCGCGGCGCGCCTCGGCAACCTGCAGGCCGAGGAGAAGCGCCTGCGCGAGTTCTTCGACGCGGCCAAGAGCGTCGATGACATGCTCAAGATCGAGCACGAACTCGCGCGCGTGCGCGGGGAGATCGAGTCCATCGACGCGCAGAAGAAGTACCTCGAGCGGCAGGCCGCGATGGCGACCGTGACGTTCGAGCTCGTGGAGCCGACGCCCGTCGTCAGCCCGGGTGGCGAGGATTGGGGCGTCAAGGACGCGTTCACGCAGGCGGTCCGCTGGTTCGTGGGGACGATGAACGCGCTGATCGTGCTGCTCGGCCCGGCGCTCGCGATCGGGATCTTCGTGGTGCTGCCGGCGTTCCTCATCATCCGCGCCATCATCAAGGCGGTGGCCAGGCGGCAGGCGAAGCGGGCCGCGGTCGCGGCAGCGGAAGCCGAGGAGTCCGGGACGCCGCAGTAGCGGACGAGCGCGCGAGCGCGCTGCCGCGAGACCGGCACGTCGGAACGGGGGCGGTCCTTGCCGGGCCGCCCCCCTCTCTTCCCGGGCAGTGATGTCACGGGCGACGTCGTATGTGACGTCGCATGTGACGTCACCGTCCCTGAAGGCCGCCGGCCGGCTACTCCGCCGCCGACCCGCGGACCGCGCGTACGGCGCGCACGCGTGCGGCCGCTACGTCGAGCGCGAGATGCACGGCGAAGACCCCCGCAGCGGCGATCGCCGGGAACACCACGAGGTCGCGCGTCGTCTCGATCGCGGCCGTGCCCGGGGCGCCGGCGCCGCCGACGACCGTCAGCCAGCCCCCCAGCCCCACGCCTATCGC
>VAUM01000383.1 GCA_005774595.1 Actinomycetota bacterium | reverse complement strand
CCGGGCGCGTGGCGGTAGTCGACGCCCCACGCTTCGCCGGTCGCCGCGAACGTCCCCGTGTCGGGCAGCATCGCCTCGACCCCGCCCGCGAAGACCGCCCGGCGCTGGGCCGTCTCCGTCAGCCGCCGCTCGAGCCAACCGGCGTGGGCTCGCAGCGCCCGCTCGATCACCGCGCGAGACACGCGCGGTGGGGTGGTGATCACGACGCCCTCGCGCTCGGTGACCCGGATGCGAACGTTGCGGGCGCGCGGGTCGTGGCGCACCACGTGCGCGGGCACACCGTCCGAGGCGGGCTCGATCGTGACGCGGACCGCGCTCACGCGCGCTCCCCGCCATCGCGCACGATGCGCCGGCAGACGTGGATGCGCGGCGTGCGCGCGAAGTCCGGCGGGACGGTCTCCGCGGTGATGTCGGCCTCCGAGAAGCCCGCGGGCGGCTGCCACTCCATGCGGAACGAGCGCAGGTTCGTCGAGAAGTACAGCGTGCCGCCCGGGGCGAGCAGCCGCGCGCAGCCGTCGAGGGGCGCGACGTGGTCGCGCTGGACGTCGAGCGTGCCTTCCATGCGCTTCGACGACGAGAACGCCGGCGGGTCGCAGACGATGAGGTCGTAGGCGCGGCCCGGCGCGCTCCCGGCCGCGAGCCAGGCGAGCACGTCCGCTCGCTCGAGGCGGTGCGGCGTGCCGTCCCCGCACGCGATGCCGTTCGCCTCGAGGTTGCGCCGCGCCCAATCGAGGTAGGTAGCCGAGAGGTCCACGGTGAGCGTCTGGGCCGCCCCACCCGCGGCCGCGTGAACGGTGAACGCGCCCGTGTAGCCGAACAGGTTGAGGAAGCGCGCGCCGGCCGCCTCTGCACGCACCCGCAGGCGCAGCGGGCGGTGGTCGAGGAACAGGCCCGTGTCGACGTGGTCGGTGAGGTTGACCAGCAGCAGCGAGCCGCCCTCGGCCACGGTGTGGAAGACGCCCGTCTCGGCGAGCGTGCCGTAGCGGGCGCCGCCCTTCCCGCGCCGGCGGACCTTCACCGCGACGTCTTCGGTAGCCACGCCGAGCACGTCCGGGAGCGATGCGAGCGCCGCGTCGAGCCGCGCCTCCGCGACCGCCGGGTCCACGCTGCGCGGCGCCTCGTACTCCGCGACGTGCGCCCAGGTCCGGCCCTCGTCGGGGCCCGCGCCGGCGTACAGGTCCACGGCAAGGGCGAAGTCCGGCAGGTCGGCGTCGTAGACCCGGAAGCAGGTCACGCCCTCCCGCCGCGCCCACTTGCGCAGGTGGCGCAGGTTCTTGCCGAGGCGGTTCGAGGTGCGTGACGTGGGCGAGGCAGCCCCGCCGGCCCCCGGGGGCGGGGGGCTGCTGCTCACGAACCCGCCGTACGGCGAGCGGCTCGCCGGGTCGCGCGAACTGTACGAGGCGCTCGGCGAGACGCTGCGCGCGCGGTTCCGCGGCTGGCGCGCGGCGGTGCTGTGTGCGGACGAGGCGCTCGCGGGGGCGGTCGGCGTGCGGTGGTCGCGGGGGCATGCGCTCAAGAACGGCGCGCTCGACGTCGCGCTGCACGTGGGCACGGTGCCGCGGGACGGGGTGGCTCCAGCCCGTTCCGCCGCCACCGCGGCGCCCGCCGCCGATGCCTCGGAG
>VAUM01000382.1 GCA_005774595.1 Actinomycetota bacterium | reverse complement strand
ATGCAGGTCGGGTTGCGGCACTGCAGGCAGCGCGCCGCCTCGGCGAGCGCATCGTCCTCCGAGTATCCGAGGTTGACCTCGTCGAAGTCGGAGGCCCGCTCACGAGGGTCGCGCTCGGGCATCGGGACGCGCGGCGCTAGCGGTGACACGCGCACCCCTGAGAGTACTCGACGTCCGCCTCGCGCTCGAGGTCGGCGTAGACGCGCTGCCGGCTCATGAGCTCCTCGAAATCGACCTGCGCGCCGTCGAAGTCGGGCCCGTCGACGCAGCCGAACCGCGTCTCCCCCGCGACGGTCACGCGGCACGCGCCGCACATGCCGGTGCCGTCCACCATGATCGGGTTGAGCGACACGGTCACGGGCAGGCCGTGCTCCTTGGCCGTGGCGGCGCAGAACTTCATCATCACCGCCGGACCCACGGCGAACGCATGGTCGAGCTCGCCGGCCTCAGCCATGCGCTTGAGCGGCGCCGTGACCAGGCCCTTCTCGCCGGCCGACCCGTCGTCGGTCACGACGATGAGCTCGCGGAGCGGCAGCGCGCGGAACTCGTCCTCGAGCACGAGCAGGTCCGCGCTGCGTGCGCCGAGGACGACGGTCACCTCGTCGCCGGCGGCCGCCATCGCGCGCGCGACCGGGTACGCGACCGCGGCGCCCACGCCGCCGCCGATCACCGCGACGCGCCCCAGCCCCCCGACGTGCGTCGGAGCGCCGAGCGGGCCGACGAGGTCGGTGAGCGACTCGCCCGGCTCCATGTGCGAGAGGCGGTGCGTGGTGGCGCCGACGCGCATGAAGATGAAGCGGACCCAGCCCTCGTCGGCCGACCAGTCGGAGAAGGTGAGCGGGATCCGCTCGCCGCGCTCGCCGGTGCGCAGGATGAGGAACTGCCCGGCCTGCACCCGGCGGGCGACCGCGGGTGCATCGACCTCCATCTCGAAGACGGACTCGGAGAGCTGGCGCTTGGCTCGGATGCGGAACATGGGGCTCCTCGCGTGCGGGGCCGAAGGGTAGGTCAGACCAGTATACTAGCGCGCATGAGCCGGCCCGCCAGCACCTCCGCCGTCCTTCCGCGCGCCCTGGCAGCGATCATCCTCGCGGCCGCGCTCACGCTGCCCGCCGGCTGCGCGCGGCCGGGCGACCCGCGACCGGTGCAGATCGACCGCGACGCGCTCGGCACGGTGGTCACGATCACCGCGTACGGGCGCGATGAGAGCGCCGTCCGGAGCAGGATCGAGTCCGCGTTCGCTGAGATCGAGGCGGTCGAGAGCGTGCTGGACGCTCACGACGAGTCCAGTACGGTCGCGGCGCTGAACCGCGCGTGGGCGAAGGAGCCGTCGCCGGTGCAGACGCTGCCGTCGGAGGCCGGCCAGGTGATCGCTGCGGCACAAGCACTGGGCGTGACGAACGACGGAGGAACTCCGACAGCGGGGCGCGGCGACTACTTCTCCTCGGCACTCCTCGGCGTGTCGAGGCTCTACGACTTCGAGGGCAAGAAGTCCGTGCCACCCACCGACGTGGCGAGGACAGCCGCCTCGTGGCATCTCGGCCTGGGCGCCTTGGGTGGATCCGCGTGGTTCGGCGCGCCGTCACCGGGGCTATGGTTCGGTTCCGTGACCGGCAGCCCCTCGGC
>VAUM01000381.1 GCA_005774595.1 Actinomycetota bacterium | reverse complement strand
CGGCGCGGTCCTCGGCCAGCTCGAGCGCGTGCTGCGGCAGCGCAAGGCGGACATGCCCGAGGGCTCGTACACCGCGCAGCTGCTCGGCGGGCCGGCGGACCAGCTGCTCAAGAAGATCGGCGAGGAGGCCACCGAGGTCGTCATGGCGGCCAAGGACGGCGCGGCGGAACAGCTGCGCTGGGAGGCCGCCGACCTCGTCTACCACCTCATGGTCGTGATGGTCCGCGAGGGCGTGACCATGGACGACCTGGCCGCCGAGCTCGCGGGCCGCCGGAAGTAGGGGGCGCACGCGCGTGGCGGTCCGCCGGGTCCAGCAGCGCCTGCGTCACGAGCCGCTCTGGCGGCGCGTCGAGCGCAACCGCCTGCGGGTCGCGCTGTTCATGGCGGGCTTCGTGGCGGTCTCGGCCGTGGCGGCCGTCGTCATGGTGATGCCGGCGGCGTGGCTGCTGTCGCTCGCCGTCCTCGCGGCCGTCGGCGAGGTCGCCAGCGACGCGGGTTCGGGCGCCGTCGGCGAGGCCGCGTACCTGGCCGCCTCGGCCATCTTCGACTACCCGGGCCTGTTCGCGCTGGTCACGGGCGGGATCGGCGCGCTCGCGGGCGCGGCGCACCTGCGTCACACGCTGACGCGGCCGCTGCGCGCGCAGCTGTGCGCGATGGGCGCGGAGTGGGTGCCCTTCGACGAGATGCGCACCACCCGCGAGGCGCTCAAGGACATGGCGATCGCGTCGGGCGTGACCGACCCGCGGCCGGACCTGTTCGTGCTCGACTCCACCGGCGTCAACGCGTTCCTCATCGCGCGCGGCGGGCAGCAGCCGCTCGCGGTCGTGACCACCGCGCTGGCCAAGCGGTTCGACGCCGACGAGCAGCGCGCGGTCTTCGCGAACCTCATGGCACGCTACCTGGCCGGCGACGTGCACTGGGCCACCGCGGTCTCGGCGGTCATGTCCCCGCTGTGGCGATGGCGCGACCGCGACCTGTCCGGTGACGACGACCTCCCGCTGCGCCGAGGGTCGAAGCGCGCGTACCTGGCGGCCGACCGGCGCGGCGCGCTCTACATCACCACCTCGGTGAAGATCGCCGCCGACAAGGACGTCATGTCGGCCGCGATGCTGCTCACCGGAGCGCCGTTCGGGCTGGCCGCGTACGCCGTGGCCGTGGTGGTCTCGGAGTTCGTGATGTTCGGCCACCGCGTCTCGCAGCTCATCGCGTCGGAGAAGGCGGACGCCGAGGGGATGCTGCTGCTCAAGGACCCGCGCGTCATGCTGCGCACGTTGCGCAAGGCCGTCGAGGCGGACAACCGGGTCCGGCTCGGCGTGCCCATGTACGCCGGGCTGTTCTACATCTGGGCCGGCGACGACGTGGCCGGCGACGACGACCCCGAGTGGGAGCGCGTCTCACGGCTGCGCGAGGTCGTGGGCGTCGACGGCATCGCGGACGCGCACGAGGACGCCGAGCGCGTGGTCGCCGAGTCGGTGGCGCTGGCCTCGGTGCTCCCGCCGCCCGCGCCGCGCCTCGAACGCGAGGCCGAGGCGGCCGGGCGCGCGCGCGACCTCGAGACGCTGCGGGCCGAGCGCTCGATCATCCGCACGGCGTCCGGCGAGTACCGCCGCGCGCCCGCGTGGGGTGAGTCGCGCTCCGGCT
>VAUM01000380.1 GCA_005774595.1 Actinomycetota bacterium | reverse complement strand
GCGTCCTAATGGGCCGGCTCTGCACCTGGAATCAGCAGGACGCGCAACGTGTCGCTGAAGCCTCGGTGTGGGCGTTGATGACTGCGGCGTGGGTGCCGTCGTGGGTCTACGCCGTGTGCGACGTACTGATGAACCGTATCTCGACGTGAGCGGGTGGAATCGTTCTGCGTCCCCACCCTCACCCGCCGACCTCGACCGCGCCATCACCGACTTCGTGGCCGCCGCGGGCGACTTGGCGACCTTCGGTGGCGTGGCGGACGAAGCGAGACTGGCCGTGGACGACCTGATGGCATACTGCGAGCGGAGGTGGTCGGCGTGGTGACCGACGGCACGGCCTCGAACCCCATCCGCCCCCTGCGCGCGCGCATCGCCCGCGCGCTGACCTGTCCCGTGCTCGTCGCCACCATGCTCGTGGTCTCGGTGCCGCTGTCGGGCTGCAAGACGAAGGCGGCAGCCGCCCCCGAGCGCAAGCCCACCGGTGCCGTGGTCTTCGCGGGAGAGACCGACACGCTCGTTGACGCGCTCGATGCCGCGAAGGCTTCGCAGCCGAGGCAAGAAGGGTGATCGAACGCACATGAGCATGCCAGAAATGCGTGTGCGAGAGGCTCCGCATGGCAAGCGCGAGACCGCTCTGTTCTTGTTCTGCACGATGTTCCTAGTGTGTGTGGTCGGCCTCGTTCTCTTCGCCCTTGTGCTCGTTCCGCGCTATGCGGAATCTGACGCGGTGCTGGGTCGCCATCCGTGGTGGTACGGAGGCGCGGCCGTCGGCGCAATCGTACTTGCCGGAGCGGCACTGCTCATTCGCCGCCCCGGTCTGGACTTGTGGCGACCGATACCGTTCGTGCTTTGCATCTTGGGGTCGACCGTGCTCGGACAGGCGCTTTTCCGGGCGCAGGAACACGGCGGGGTAGTCGGTCCGGCTTTCGCCTTCGGCGTCGCGTCCTCGGCGAGCCTGCTGGGCGTCGTGCTGTTCGGTCGCTACTTCCTGATTGAGGTTCGAAGGGCACGCACGGAATCCAAGATCACGACACAGACTGAGGCAGAGGAGCCCGCCGACTTCTGGGAGCGCGGATAGGTGACCTGCCCCCGTTTGTCGGTCCACTCCTATGACAGTACCATGTGCGGCGGCCCGTACTGCGCGGGCGGACGACGGAAGTGCGATAACCGCAGGTCAGGAGCATAGCCCCGGCAGACACCCGCAGTCACCCTGACCCCGATTGGCCTGCGCTGAAGAAGCGTGAGCGGGCTTCGTCACCGCCTGCATACAAGATGACGTGACCAGACGACCCCACAGACACGGGGACCCGACATACCCAACCCGAACACCAGGTGTTCCGCGGAGATCAGAGAGCGGGAAGGCTGGTGCTCGGTCTCGCCGGGATCGCGTCACCGTCCCCGCGTCGGCCGCGTGTGTCATCATTCCCCCGAGGGGACACCCGTCCCGCGCGCGACGCGATCGGCCGAGAAGGTGCCGAAAGGGTGCCGACTCGGTCACGAACGGCGCTGCGCGGGCGGACGATGGGAACGCGATAACCGCAGGTCAGGAGAACCGCCATGGCAGACGAAGCACACTCGCTCGCGGTATACATCGACTTCGAGAACCTGGCGCTCGGCGCCAAGCAGCAAAGCGTCGCCGGTCGT
>VAUM01000379.1 GCA_005774595.1 Actinomycetota bacterium | reverse complement strand
GACCTGCATCAGCCCGAGGCGCCGGTCGACGACCTTGCGCTCGACCGTGCCACCCGTACGCACCGCCTCGACGAGCGGGCAGTTCGCGGGCCGGCCCTGGTCGCCGTGCATCACGTCCTTGCAGCGGACCCCGCAGTCGTGGATGCCCGTGCGCGTGAGGTGGTAGAAGGCCGGGTTCGCCATCACGACGGTGTGCTCCTCGTCGAGCAGCATCGCCGGGTACGGGAACGTGTCGAGCAGGGCCTGCGGACCGAACGAATGCGCCCGCGCCGCACCATCCCCGGCAAGCGTCTCCTCGAGGACCTTGCACACCGCTTCATGCAGCTCGTGCGGCTCGAACGGCTTGCGCAGGAACCCGTCGACTCCCACCTCGGTCGCCGCGGTCTCCACGAGCGGGTCCCGGTCCGCGGTGAGCATGAGCACCGGCATCTCCGCGTGGTCCGGCATGGCGCGGACCTCGCGGACGAGCTCGACCCCGTCCATGCCGGGCATGTGGTAGTCGGTCAGCATCATCGAGAACGAAGCGTCGCGCAGCGCCTCGAGCGCCTCGCGACCGTTCGCCGCCTCGGTGACGGTGAAGCTGTCGGACCCGCTCAGGCTGTACGAGACGAGCATCCGAAGCATGGTCGAGTCATCGACCAACAGGATGTCAGAAGACACAGCGATCCCCCCGGCACGGCTTGTGCGACCCCACGTGCGTCCCAAGAATGATACTGCACGCAGCCGCGCTTCCCTGCTTCAGGATGGTTCAGCCGGACGAACGCGCTCCGTCGGTGACGAACGGCACACCCGCACGACGGGCGGTCCGCTACGCCAGGTCCGCGACCTTCCTCGCCGCTGCCTGGGCGAGATCCCGGCCGACCACGAGCATCAGCGCGTCCTGCAGGTTCGACGAGATGGCCGGCAGGTCGTCGCGCCCGATCGTCTCGACGGTCTTGCCGATGCGCTTGGCCTCCACGTCCACCGACACGGTCGCGAGCACCGTCCCGATCACGGGGCGCAGCGTCTCCTCGATGCGCTGTGCGAGCACGTTAGCCATCCTCGCTGCTGACCGTCTCCTCCGGGGCCGTGCCGGCGGCCGGGGCCATGTCATCAGCGCCGGGGTACGCGCGCACGAAGCGCATCATGGCGCGCCTGACGCCGAAGAAGTACACGCCCATCACGATCATGCTCGCCAGGATCAGCAGGTCGCGCGTGAAGGCGACCTGCTCGGCGTCGAACGTCGGCATGAACAGCTGGACCCAGCCGGCGAGCACCGATGCGGACAGGCAGATCACCGCTACGAGCACGAGGACAAGGTTCTCGCCGAACATCGAGCCCTCGGCGACGCGGCGCAGCGCGAGCACGTCGAGCAGCAGGGCGATGGCCACCGCGAGCGCGATCGCGTCGACGGCCACGCGCGCGGCCGAAGCACCCTGGGTCGGCGACATCGCGAACGCCGCGGCCGGGAACGCCAGCACGAGCGCCGCCGCAAGCGCGAGCATACGTACGATTCGCCTCATCGTCAGCCCTCCCTGACGTCCGTCCACGGTCTTCGCAGCATTGAATCGGCCAACCGACCGCGTTCCATTATGCGCGAGTGCGCCGCGTCACGGTTCGCGCGCCCGGGGCACGGCCGGCGGGCGCCCTAGTCCGCCCCGGG
>VAUM01000378.1 GCA_005774595.1 Actinomycetota bacterium | reverse complement strand
GAGCAGGACCACAAGGCGGCCGCGCGCGCGTCCACCGCCGCCGCGGCGACCGTGCCCGCGACTCCCGCGGCCACCGAGCCCGTGCCCGCCCTCGTCGCGACGCCCGCCGCCGAGCCGACCCCCGTGCCGGAGCCGGAGCCCGAACCGCTCGCCATCGTCAACGACTTCAACGTGGCCGAGGCGATGGACCACGTGCGCGCACTGTGCGACATCGGCGTGCGCAAGGGCGGGTCCGCGGGCGAGAAGAAGGCCGCGGAGTACATCGCCGCACAGCTCAAGGCGATGGGCTACGACGCGGACATCCGCGCGTTCCCGCTGCCGAACGGGACGACGAGCAGGAACGTCGTGGCCTCGCTCCCCGGCACGACGGATCGCACGTTCGTGCTCGGCGCACACTACGACACGAAATCACCGTCCCCCGGAGCGAACGACAACGGGACAGGCACCGCTGCGCTTCTCGCGATCGCCCGCGAACTCAAGGACGAGAAGCTCGCGCCGACGGTCGAGTTCGTCTTCTTCGGCACCGAGGAGATGATCGACTCGAACTCGGACCATCACCACTACGGCTCGCGGAAGTACGTCGCGATGATGACCTCCGACGAGCGCGCTCGCTGCGCCGGGATGATCTCGGTGGACATGATCGGGTACGGGCCCGAGTTCGTCGTGCGCACGATGGGCACCGGCCCGCAGACGCTGAAGGACCGTCTGCTCGCTGCGGCCAAGGCGAAGAGCCTCGGGCTGTTCTACAAGAAGGACACGAGCGCCGTGGGCTGGAGCGACCACGAGCCGTTCGAGCGTGCCGGGATCCCGGCCGCATGGATCGAGTGGCGCGACGACCCGTACTACCACAAGACCACCGACACGCCTGCCCACGTCGTCAAGGCCAAGGTGGCCGTCGCGGGCGGGCTGGTGCTCGACTACGTCCGCTCGCTCGACGAAGACGACCTCGCCGCGCTGCGCGCCCGGTAGCAGCGGGGTCCGGGCGGAAGCTACTCCGCCCAGCCCTCCACGCGCATCTCTGAGACCGAGGTGTCCTGCGCGTCGTGGTTCGTCCCGGTGTCCGCCGGATACACCGACACGATCTCCATCTCGACGAACGTGGTCTTCTTCGGCGCGGCGAGCTTCATGTCCTGGAGCCCGTTGTTCGAGTCGTACAGCGTGAAGTCCGCTTCCCTGCCGTCCGAGAAGTGCAGCCGCGCCACCCTCACCCGGCCGTTGGCGTGCCAGCGGTCGACGCCGCGGTCGTAGTCGTACTTGTCGTAGCCGGGGATGATGCGCACGTTGGCGACCCACACCTCGCGCGGGAAGGTGAAGCGGATGCGCTGTCCGGCGCCGTAGCCGCTGACGCCCTCCGCCCAGCAGGTGGTCGAGTCACCGTCGGTGAGATTCGTGACGTAGTACGACGCCTGGCTGCTGCCCTTGAGCGTCGACGAGGCACTCAGCTCGGCGTACGAGGTGATGTCGGTCGGCGAACCGGTCGGGGGACCGTCGCCGGACGCGGTCGAGCCGCCGGCGGAGCCGCCCGCGGTCCCGTCCGCGCCGTCGTCCGTGCCCCCGGCGGAGTCTCCGCCCGCGGCGGCGCCAGCCCCACTGTCGCCCGTCGAATCCTCCGAGCCGGAACCGCCGGAGTCACCCGAGGTGCTGCCG
>VAUM01000377.1 GCA_005774595.1 Actinomycetota bacterium | reverse complement strand
GGGGATCACCTGGAGACCGGCCTGGAGTACGTCGGCATCATCGGGCTCGTAGACCCCGCCCGCGCAGAAGTGCCCGATGCGGTCGCCGAGTGCCACAGCGCGGGGATCAAGGTCGCCATGGTGACCGGCGACCACGCACTCACTGCACGCGCCGTGGCGGCTCGCGTTGGAATCCTAGACCACGAGCGGGTGGTGACAGGTCCCGAGCTCGAGGCGATGAGCGACGAGGATCTCACTCGCGCGGTCGAGGACATCCGCGTCTACGCACGCGTGAACCCGGAGCACAAGCTGCGCATCGTAGAGGCGCTGAAAGCGAACGGCGAGATCGTCGCGATGACCGGCGACGGCGTGAACGACGCCCCGGCCTTGAAGCGCGCCGACATCGGCGTGGCGATGGGGCTGGTCGGCACCGACGTCTCGCGCGAGGCGGCCGATATGGTGCTGGCCGACGACAACTTCGCGACCATCGTCGAGGCGGTCCGCCAAGGCCGCATCATCTTCGACAACCTGCGCAAGGTCGTGCTGTTCCTGCTGTCGTGCAACATGTCCGAGGTGCTCATCGTCTTCATCACGGCGCTGTTCTCCCCGGTCCCCGCACTCTCCGCCCTCCAGCTGCTGTGGATCAACCTCGTCACCGACGGGCCGCCCGCGCTCGCGCTCGGCGTCGACCCCGGCTCGCCCCGCGTGATGCAGCGCAAGCCCCGCGGCACCGACGAGTCGATGCTCACAGGCCTCCGTCAGCGGCAGATCGTCGTGCAGGGCGCGCTGATGACGCTCGCCGGACTGATCGTCTTCTTCGGGACCGAGTACAAGCTGTTCCCGGTCGATAGCCCGGCCCACGCGCAGACCATGCTGTTCACGGCGATGGTGCTGGTCCAGCTGCTGCACGCCTTCGACTTCATCTCGGACACGCGCACGGTCTTCTCGCCGGAGTCGCTCCGCAACAAGTGGCTGCTCGCAGGCCTCGCGGGCTCTGTGGCGCTCCAGGCGGCCGTGATCTACGCACCGTCGCTGCAGCGCATCTTCGGGACGCAGCCGCTCGGACTCGCGGACTGGCTGGCCGTCGCGGTGTCGGTGCTCGTGCCGTTCGTCGCCATCGACGTCATCAAGGTCGCCGGCGCCCGGCGGGCGGCACGGCGCGACGCGGCCTGACGTCCCGGGCGGCGCGGCGCGGCGCCGTTCGTCGCGCGCGTGTTTGTCCCCACGGGCCTGCTGGAACGATACTGGTCGCGAGGAGGGGCCGATGTCCGAGCCCGCGACGACACCCGAGCATGCATACCCGGGCGCGCCCACGCTGCGCGCGCGGCTGACGCTCACGATCCTGCTGACGATCCTGCTCGTGCTCGGCGGGTCGGCGCTCCTGCTCACGGGAATCACGATCACGCTCAACGAGCAGGCGGCCGAGCTCCGGGCGGCCGACCGGCTCGAGGAGTTCGACACCTACCTCTCGATGCGCGCCGACCGCCTGATCCTGCAGGCGGACAACTACTCCGAGTGGGACGAGTTCTACGAGTTCAGCGCGTCGAACACGCGCCCGCCGGACGACTGGCTCTCGACCGAGCTCGCCGACTGGTTGCCGACACGCTCGAACGTCCGCACGGTCCTGTGGACGAGCGCGGACGGGTCCACCATCTGGTCGATGGGCAGTGCCCGCG
>VAUM01000376.1 GCA_005774595.1 Actinomycetota bacterium | reverse complement strand
GCGCTCCCCCTCCCCCGCGCCGTACGCAGGGGTGTCAGTTGACGGTGCAGCTCACGGACGCGTTGATGCGCTGCAGCAGTATGTGACCCGCGATGTTCTTCGGGATGTAGCCGTCGGCGCCGCTCCGGCTGACGATCTCCACGAGGTCGTGCTCAGGCTCCGAGGAGAAGATGAGCACCTTCATGTCGGGATTGACCGAGTTGCGCTTCAGGATGCGGCAGAGCTCGTCGCCCTTGATCGCCGGCATGTTGTAGTCGAGTAGGACGACGTCGGGGTGCTCCCGGTGGACCGCCGATGCGACCCCGGTCCACTGCTCACACGCGATGACCTCGTGCCCGGCGCCGCGCAGCAGGCTCGCCGTCGCCGTCAGGATGAACGGCTCGTCGTCGACCAGCAGGATTCGAACGCTCACGATGCCCTCCTCGTTCGTGCTGCCACCGGACACACGGTCCGGACCTTCCACAGACATGTTCGGCCGGCCCCCCGGCGCGCGGCATCGGGAGAAGCCTGAAAGTCCGTGCGGGAATCCCTGAGAGGCCCTGCTCGGCCGGCGCACGTCGCGCGCGGGACAGACCGGGCGGCCGATGCTACCCTTCGTGTCGATGACCACGCGCACGCGAGGGGACGCGCATGGCGATCAGAGTGCTCCTGGTCGACGACCACAAGATCGTCCGGGACGGGCTGCGCAGCCTGCTGGCGAAGCAGCTCGACATCGAGGTCGTCGGCGAGGCGGACAACGGGCGCGAGGGCGTCAGCCTCGCGTGCGAACTCAAGCCGGACGTCGTCGTCATGGACATCGGGATGCGCGACCTGAACGGCATCGACGCCGCGCATCGCCTCGGGATCGATGCGCCCGACGTGCGGATCATCGCGCTGTCGATGCATTCCGACCGGCAATACGTGTCGGCGATGCTCGCGGCCGGCGCGCAGGGCTACCTCGTCAAGGACAGCGCGTTCGAGGAGCTCGCCTCGGCGATCCGCACCGTCCAAGAGGGCCGCACCTACCTGTCCGCATGTATCGCGGGCGTCGTCGTGGACGACCTGGTGCGGCGCATGAGCGGCCTCGACAGCGGCCCGAGCGGCCCGGCCGCGCCGCTGTCAGCCCGGGAGCGCGAGGTGCTCCAGCTCATCGCGGAGGGCAGCTCCACCAAGGAGGTCGCGAGCAGCCTGCACCTGAGCGTGAAGACCGTGGAGACCCACCGCAGGCAGATCATGGAGAAGCTCGGCATCTACAACGTCGCCGGGCTGGTCAAGTACGCGGTCCGTGAGGGGCTCGCGTCGCTCGACGACTGACCAGCGGTCCGCACGCTCCGTCCGTCGCTTCCGTAGTCGCTGACCCGCGGGTAAGGGAAAGCCTTACCGCGTTCGCGCCTCGTCCCGATGCGCAGCGCTGCGCGCCGGCCCGACACTCCTCGTGAAGGTCCGACACGGCGCCTTGGGCGCCCGAGCGTAGGGGGAGTCAGCCGACAGATGTCCCGCGACGATGCCGCGCACTTGGCCGACCGCGCCGCCGAGGCGCTTGTCCTGCTCGATGCGCATGACGATGCCAGCGTGTCCGCGCTCGTGCAAGCCTTCGAGAACCTCGCCGCCTCGGTCAGCGACCGTCCCGAGGCGGCGACCGCCGCCGAGCGGGCCCTGACCGAGGCGAGGCGCTTCG
>VAUM01000375.1 GCA_005774595.1 Actinomycetota bacterium | reverse complement strand
ACGAGCGCGGGTGCGGCGGTGTCGTGGTCCGACACGACGATCACCGTCACCGTGCCGTCGTGCGCCGCCGGGAACGTCACGGTCGACCGAGGCGGGCTCGTCTCGAACGGCGTGGCGTTCACGCCGACCGCGCCGCCCTCCATCTCATCACTCTCGACGAGCTACGCCGCGGTCGGCACGCCCGTGACCATCACCGGCGACTACTTCGGCGCGACGCAGGGCGCGAACACCGTGACGTTCAACGGGACGCCGGCCTCCGTGGCGTCGTGGTCGAACACGTCGATCACGGCGATCGCGCCGGGCGACGGCCCGGTCGTGGTGTCGGTCGGCGGCATCTCGTCCAACGCGGCGACGTTCACCTCGTATGTCGTGCCGGTGATCTCCGCCGTCACGCCCTCGCCGGCGCGCACGGGCACCGCGGTCACCGTCTCGGGCACGGGCTTCGGCGCGACCCAGGGCGGGAGCACCGTGACGTTCAACGGTGCGGCCGCCTCGGTCACGAGCTGGTCGGACACCGCCATCACCTGCACCGTGCCGGGCAACGGCCCGGTCGTGGTCACGGTCGCCGGGCACGCGTCGAACGCGGTCGCGTTCACCGCGGTCCCGGCGCCGGCCATCACGCTCGTCTCGCCGAATCCGGCCGAGGTCGGCGCCGCCGTGACGATCAGCGGCACGGACTTCGGCGCCGTGCAGGGCCTGTCGACGGTCACCTTCAACGGCGTGCCGGCGACCGTGGTCGTCTGGGCCGACACCGCCGTCACGGTCGATGCCCCGGGTGACGGGCCCGTCGTGGTCACCTGCGACGGCATCGCATCGAACGCCGCAGCGTTCTCGAGCTACGTCTCGCCCGTCGTCTCGGGCGTCTCTCCGTCGCCGGCGCGCGTGGGCACCTCGGTCACGGTATCGGGGACCGGGTTCGGCCCGACGCAGGGCGCCTCGACGGTCGCCTTCAACGGGGCCACGGCGTCCGTCGTCTCGTGGTCCGACACCGCGATCGCGTGTACGGTGCCCGGCAACGGCCCGGTCGTGGTCACGGTCGGCGGGCACGCGTCGAACGCGGTCGCGTTCACCGCGGTCCCGGCGCCGGCAGTCACCCTCGTCGCGCCGAATCCCGCCGCGGTCGGCACGGAGGTCACGGTCTCCGGGACCAGCTTCGGCGCCGCGCAGGGCGCGAGCACCGTGGCGTTCAATGGCATCGCCGCATCCGTCACGAGCTGGTCCGACACCACGATCACCGCGATCGCGCCGGGCAACGGACCTGTCGTGGTGACGTGCGACGGCATCGCCTCGAACGCGGCCGCATTCACGGCGCTCAACGCGCCGGTCGTCTCGGGCGTCACGCCGTCACCCGCGCGCATCGGCACCGCGGTCACCGTCACGGGCTCGGCCTTCGGTGCGGCGCAGGGTGCCTCGAGCGTCTCGTTCAACGGCGTGACCGCGTCTGTCACGGGCTGGTCGGACTCCGCGATCACCTGTCTCGTTCCGGGCAACGGCCCGGTCGTCGTGACCGTCGGCGGCATCGCCTCGAACGCCGTCGCGTTCACGGCGGTCCCGGCGCCGGTGGTCAGCGCCGTCGCGCCGAACCCGGCGGAGCTGGGCACCGCGGTCACCATCTCGGGAACCTCGTTCGGCGCCGCGCAGGGTGCGAGCACCGTGG
>VAUM01000374.1 GCA_005774595.1 Actinomycetota bacterium | reverse complement strand
TCGGCAGGGGCACTGTCGAGCGCGCGCCGATGTTTGCTGTCAGCAACCAGCCGCTCCTTTGCGGCCAAGACCAAGTCGCGTACGCGCATCGCGTCAGCGTGACGGATCCCTTGCAGGACCGTTGTGCGCCCTCGCGGTTCAACGACGACAAGCGCCGACGCCTCATCTGCGGGAAGTCCGCGGGTGAGCGCTGCCGTCCAGAGCGCATCGCGGTGTGCAGGCGCGACCTCGATGTCTCTCAGTCTGACCAAGTCCGCTGAGAACACCCTGGTCTCGGGCCCCGTCTGCGCAGACGGTTGCGTGAAGACGAGTGCATGACCGGAAACGACCACGCTCGAGTGGCCGAGCGCGCCGGAGAGCGGGCCGTCGATCCATGCCGCCAGGAACAGTCCCGCGGCGAGCATGCATATCCACAGCAGCACTCCTAGTGCGGGGGCTTGGTAGACCGTGAAGTCGCGCCACACGTCGAAGAGCAGCAGCGGGACGGCAACGTAGAGTGGAATGGCGAGCGCGATGGTCAGAGAGAGACGTGCGCCGTCGGCACCTACGGACCCGAGGCGGGGAGCGATGAGGGCGCGGAAGCCGTCGGAGGTCTCCGTGACGAACACCAGGGACTGCGCGTGCGCGGCGACGGCGGCCTCGTCGGCCGCACCACGCAGGATATCCGTGATCGCGTCAGCCTCTGCCGGTCCCACGATCGAGGGCGAGGACCCGACCGGCCCGCGGAGGCGGCCGGCGCTTCCCGAGACTGGGTCGTAGACCACCGCGGCCGCCGGACCCAGGCGGACGCACCCGGCGCCAGGCACTATCCGTCGAGGGTCAGGGTCGAATGTGACGCCTTGAGGGTCGACCGTGAGAGCGAACGTCCCGCGCCCGACGAACAGCCAACTCGAGGAGACGAGGACAATCAGCGCGAAGACGGTCATCAGGATGGCGGGGGATCCGCCAGGTTCGAAGAAGTGGATGTCGAGGATGGCGATCATCGACACGTTGGCCATGATCATGACGAGCAGCGCGGGGAGTTGGACGTAGGAGCGCACCATCCCATGGGCGCGCGCGTGGATGCGCAGGTACGTCCCATGGTGAGTCACAGCGACTGACGCGGTCTGAGTCATGTGCCCCCGGCGTGCGTGCTCGCGTGCTGCTCTGCCGAACGCTTGTGGCTTCAGCGGAGCGCGCTTCGCTCCGTTTCCCTGCCGATTCTACGCTTCAGGCGCGCTTCCGCTGGAAGCCATGGTTAGGTGAGCCTACCCGTTCCAGTACGCGGCAACGCCGATTGCGTTGGTGGCCACCGCTCCCGAGACGGCTGCGAGAAGTGCGAGGCCGAGAACATGCAGCGCTGGCCTCTTCGCCGCCGTGAAGACGTAGATCGCGAGCGTGACCGAGGGGACAAGGCCGAAGCAGACGATGAACGGAAGCCACTGGGGGTCGTACCGCAGAGCGACCAGGCCGGTCACTGCCACCGGCGCTGCGACCAAGCCGACGAAGATTGCGACACGGAGCAGAGAGGTGCGCCAAGCGGCCGGCGTCTTCATCAGCAGCACGGAGTACACGAGCAGGGGGGCGGCAGTCAGCGCGGCGAGCACTGGGACGCCAGCGAGCGCTCCGGACGTGTAGTCGAGGAACGGGCTGTCTGCCCACAGGTAGGCGAGGGCGAGAAT
>VAUM01000373.1 GCA_005774595.1 Actinomycetota bacterium | reverse complement strand
TCGTCAGCCCGGGCGGCGCCGGCGGCGTCACCACGCGTGGGCTCGCGTACGCCCTGGAGGACGCCGCGCTCGCGCCGCTCTCCTCGCTGGGGGTGAGCAACCAAGCCGTCGGCGGCGCGTGCTCGGTGAGCGTCACATCCGGGTCGCTGATCGTGTTCGCCCAAGCGACGGGCGAGCCGTTCGCGTTGTAGCCGGGAAGGCGAACGGCCGCGCATCGGCGCGGCCGTCCTGCAGTGCGGGGTGTGGAACGCGGCTACCCGCGCGTGACCTTGCCGGCCTTGAGGCACTTCGTGCACACGTTGACCTTCTTCGGCGAGCCGTCGATGACGGCGGTGACGCGCTGGATGTTCGGGTAGACGGTGCGGTTCGTGACCCGGTGGCTGTGGCTCACGTTGCGAGCCGCGCTCGGATGCTTGCCGCACACGACGCAGACCTTCGACATGTCCTCTCGACACTCCCTCATCACGCAGCGCGCCGCACCATGGCGGCGCGCGCCGGATACCGTCCGAAGCGGGGGGTATCCTAGCACGGGACCCGACGGCGTCACAAGGAACGTGCCCCGAGGGTGTAGGCTATACTCCCGTCGTCGGCCGCACCGGTGGCCGCTACGGCCGTGCGGTCGCTTCGATGAACGGGTTCGGAGGCCTTCCGTGTCAGCACCGATCGCAGGCGAACTCCAGATATCGAACGACGTGCTGGCGGACCTCGCGGGGTACGCCGCGCTCGAGGTCTACGGCGTCGTGGGGATGACGACCCCGTCGCTCAAGAACGGTGTCGCGCAGATACTGTCAAAAGACAAGCTGCGCCGGGGGATCCAGGTCGCGAGCGAGGGCGGTATCGCGACGGTGGACCTCTACGTGGTCGTCGAGCACGGGACGAACATCACCGAGGTCTCCCACAACCTCAAGGCGCGCGTGCGCTACGTCCTCGAGTCGATCGCCGGCGTCGAGGTCGCCGACGTGCCGGTGCACGTCCAGGGCATCAAGGTGCGCACGTGACGGGCGCGAAGGACCGCCGGTGACGGGCTCGGCAGCTCGCGCCACAGCGCTCGTCGGCGCGGCCGCCGCGGCGCTGCGTGACCGCCGGTCCGAGGTCGACCGCCTCAACGTCTTCCCGGTCCCGGACGGCGACACGGGCACCAACATGTCGCTGACTATGGACGCGGTCATGGCCGAGCTCGGACGCGTCGATCCCGGAGCGGGCATCGACGAGGTCTGCAAGGCGGTCACCCACGGCTCGCTCATGGGCGCGCGCGGCAACTCCGGCGTCATCCTGAGCCAGATCCTGCGCGGCATCTGCGACGGCCTGCTCGCCGCGGACGGCCTCGGCCCGGCGTCCATCTCCTCGGCTCTCGACCACGCGTCCACGGTCGCGTATCAAGCCGTGCGCAAGCCGGTGGAGGGCACGATGCTGACCGTCGTCAAGGACGGCGCGGCAGCCGCGGCTGCCGGCGCGGCCGCAGGTCTTCCGATGCCGACGCTGCTCGATGCGATCGTCGACGCCGCATACGAGTCGGTGCGCCGCGGCCCGGACCTGCTGCCCGTCTTGAAGGAGAACGGCGTCGTGGACGCGGGCGGCTTCGGCGTCGCGATCCTCGCCGAGGGCTTCGTCTCCGCGCTCGAGGGCGCCGCGCTCCGCCGCGCCGAAGAGATCGTCGCCGCC
>VAUM01000372.1 GCA_005774595.1 Actinomycetota bacterium | reverse complement strand
GACCCGAGCCGGTGACTGCCCGGCGCACGGCGTTCAGGTTGTAGGCCGCCGCGAGCGCCGCGCCCGACGCGGCGAGCGCCGCCCACCAGCCGAACGGCGCGAACGCCTCGGTCACGGCGACGAACTCGCCCGGGAAGCCGGACAGGCCCGGCAGCCCGGCGCTGGCGAGTGCGGCGAAGACGAACACGGCCGACCAGCGCGGCAGGGTGGTCCCGAGCCCGCCGAGCTTCGCGAGGTCGCGCGTGTGCGTGCGCTCGTACTGCGCGCCCACGAGCAGGAAGAGCAGTCCGGCGACCAGCCCGTGGCTGACCATGCCGAGCATCGCGCCACCGAACGCCAGCGGCGTGGCGGCCGCGATCGCG
This sequence comes from Actinomycetota bacterium, assembly GCA_005774595.1. Taxonomy (NCBI): domain Bacteria; kingdom Bacillati; phylum Actinomycetota; species Actinomycetota bacterium. The sequence goes on along the minus strand of VAUM01000372.1, from coordinate 1,313 downwards.
AGCACGACGAAGCCCATGTGCGAGACCGAGGAGTACGCCACGAGCCGCTTCAGGTCGCTTTGCGCCAGCGCCATCAGCGCCCCGTACACGATCCCGCAGATCCCGAGGGCCGCGAGCAGGCCGCGCGCGGACTCGAACGCCGCCGGCGCGAGCGGCAGCGACAGCCGCATCAGGCCGTAGGAACCCATCTTCAGCAGCACGCCGGCGAGCATGATCGAGCCGGCGGTGGGGGCCTCGACGTGGGCGTCGGGCAGCCAGGTGTGCAGGCCGACGACCGGCACCTTGACGAGGAACCCCGCAGCGAGCAACCAGAACACCGTGCGCGCCGGACCCGGGTCCAGCCCGGCCTTCAGTATGCCGGCGAACGTCGTCTGGTCCGTCTCGCGCATCGCGATGAGCAGGCCGACGAGCATGAGCACGCTGCCCGCGAACGTGAAGACGAAGAACTTCATCGCTGCGTGGCGGCGGCGCTCGTGCCCCCACACGCCGATGAGGAAGAACATCGGGATGAGCACGGCCTCCCACGCGACGTAGAACGTGATGAGGTCCGCGGCCAGGAAGACACCCATCACAGCCGAGGTCAGCGCCAGCAGCAGCGCGTGGTGTCCCGCGGGCGAGCGCTCCTCTTCCCACGAGGCCAGCACCGCGACCACGCCGAGCAGCGCCGTGAGCAGCACCAGCGGCGACGACAGCCCGTCGAGGGCCAGGTGCCAGAACGTCGCGTCCGCTTCGGCGGCGAACGACTCGGTGAGTCCGCCGCCGGCGTACGCCGCATACGCCGCGACGGCGGCGACCGCGAGCTCCGCCGACGCGATCCCGAGCGCGCCCGCGCGCACCATGCTGCGGCTGCCGAAGCGCCCGGCGAGCAGCACGACGACCACGCCGACGAGCGGGACAGCGATGAGCGCGGTCAGCACGGCCCCATCACCTCGCCATCAGCGTCGCGAGCGCCATCAGCAGCACGATCCCCGCGCCCATGAGGCCGACGTAGCCCTGCACGTCGCCGCCCTGCAGCGCGGCCAGCCACTCGCCCGCGCGGCGCGCGAACGCCGCCAGACCCTCGGCGATGCGGTCGATCACCTTGCGGTCGACCGCCGAGTACAGCCCCTTGGCGAAGCGCACGGACGGCTCCGTCACCGTGCGGCGCACGAGGTCGTCGAAGCCCCACGCGCGCTCCAGCAGGCGCCAGGAGGCGCCGAGGCGCGCCGCGAGCGACTAGTCGGCAGTCGTCCCGCCGCGGTAGACGAGCCAGCCGGCCCCGGCGCCCAGGGCGACCACGGCGACCGAGATGCCCGCGGTGACCGGGTCAAGGG
>VAUM01000371.1 GCA_005774595.1 Actinomycetota bacterium | reverse complement strand
GCTCAAGTACAACGACCTCGACCACGACGGCGTGCGTGACGCCGGCGAGCCGGGTCTCGGAGGCTGGGTGTTCGACCTCACCGGTCACTTCGGCGCATGGTCGTTCACCCGGCAGGTGACCTCGGCCGCGGACGGCACGTTCGCGTTCACGGTCCTGCCCTCCGGGAGCTACACGCTCGACGAGGTGGCACAGGCCGGCTGGACGAACAGCACGCCGCTGCCGATGTCCTTCTCACTCGCCCCGGGTGAGGAGAAGCCGATCGAGGTCGGTAACTACCACGAGGACGTGACGAAGCGCTTCAGCCTGAGCATCGACAACGCGCCGGCAGGAGCCTCGTTCTACGTCATGTACACGGTCAACGGTGGGGTCCCTCAGCACCTCGATCTGACGGGCAGCGGCCCCTACACCGCCAGCGTGGACGTCCCGTACGGCGCGGTCATCACCACCGCGTGGTACGCGTCCTACGCCGGCGAGGAGCTGCTCCTCGGCACGAGCGGTGCCGAGACGCTGTACGAGGACTTCACGAACCGGTTCACCTACGACTCGTCGGTCTCGGGGCACAAGTTCAAGGACTCCGACGGTGACGGTGTGTGGGACACCGGCGAGCCCGGACTCGGCAAGTGGGGCATCACGCTCTACCGCGTCGGCTCTGCGGCGCCCGTGCTCTACGCCCAGACCCTGACGGCCGCCAACGGCCTGTACACGTTCAGGGACGTGCTCCCAGGCACGTACTACGTGGCCGAGACCCAGAAGCCGGGCTACTTCATGACGGTCGGGCCTCAGGGGAACTTCTCGGTCGCGAACGGCACGGCGGCCGGCCCGCTCGACTTCGGCAACGTGCCCGCCAGGGCCGCAATCGACGTCGAGAAGACGGGTGTCGCGCTCGCCCACGTCGGGGACGTCATCACCTACCACATCGTGGTGACCAACACCGGCAACGCGACGCTGTACAACGTGCTCGTCAACGACCCGCTGTTCGGCGATCCGCTCGGCACCATCCCGCAGCTGGCCGTGGGTCAGTCGGTCGAGTTCTGGCCGGACTACACGGTGCCGGCGGGCATCGACCCGATCCCGAACACGGTCGAGGCGATGGGCACCGACGAGTTCGGCGACCCTGCCTACGACGAGGACTCCTGGCTCGTGGACGTGATCCATCCCGCCATCCGGATCGCCAAGACCGTCGAGTTCGACGGCGACGGCATCTACGGCGAGAACGAGATGGGCTACTCCGGCGACATCGCCGCGTGGCGCATCGTGGTCACGAACTCGGGCGATGTCGAGCTGTCGAACGTGATGGTGACCGACGATCACGGCGCCTCCTACGGGCCGATGACGCTGGCCGCCGGCGCGTCGCAGCAGTTCGACTACGCGGGCCCGCTCACCGCGGACCGCGTCAACACGGCCGAGGCGACCGGCATCGATCCGCTCGAGCGTGAGGTGTCCGCGCGCGACAGCGCGGCAGCCGATGTCATCGCCCCGCGGATCGACATCGTCAAGACCGTCGACCTCGACGGCGACGGCATCTTCCACGACTCGGAGACCGGCTACGCCGGCCAGACCGCGACGTGGAAGATCGTCGTCACGAACGTGGGCGACACGGACCTGGCGAACGTGGTGCTCGACGACTCGTCGAGCATGACGTGGCCTCCGTTCGCGCTGCCCGCCGGTGGCGCTCCGGTC
>VAUM01000370.1 GCA_005774595.1 Actinomycetota bacterium | reverse complement strand
GACCACGACGGCCACGTCGTCCCCTCGCCAGCCCACACCGTGCGACGGCGCGATGACGTCGACCGCCCAGCCAGTCGCCGCGATCTTCTCGAGCGTCTTGGCGATCTGCGTGCCCAGCGGCATGAGGATGTTGGCGTAGTAGACGCGCAGCTCCTCGAGGGCGAGCTCGACCCCCACCTCGTCGGCAAACCGGTCCTCCGAAGCCAGGTGCTGCCCGAACGCGTCGTTGGACATCAGCACGCGCTCCTCGGGGCAGTACGTCGCCATCGAGTCGGGCCAGTGCACCATCGGCAGCGGCAGGAAGGTCAGCGTGCGCCCGCCGAGATCGATGACGTCGCCCTCCTTGACCGCCTCGATCTCGAGGCCGTCGTGGTACTCGGCGACACCGCGCACACCCGAAGGCGACGCGACCACGCGGGCGTTCGGCATCGCGGCCATGACGTCGCGCAGCCCGCCGTTGTGGTCCGGCTCGACGTGGTTGACGACGATGGTGCCGACCTCGGCCGGGTCGATCACCGACGCCACGCGCGCGAGCAGCTCGGGCACGAACGGGGCCTTCACCGTGTCGACCAGCGCCCAGCCCATCTCGCCCCGCACGAGGTAGGCGTTGTAGGTCGTGCCGTTGAGCAGCTCGAAGCCGTGGAAGTCGCGCAGGTTCCAGTCGATGGCACCGACCCAGGAGATGTTCTCGCTGACCTTGACCGATCGCATCTGCCGACCACCCTCTCTGGACGCTTCGAGCGACGCGGGAGAAGATACCACCGAAAGGGAGGGCGCCAGGCACGTAGCGAGGAGGGGCAGGGCGTGTTCATCTTCCCGTACCAGATCGGCCGCAGGCTCCAGCACGTGCCGTGGGTGACGATCGCGCTGATCGCCGCCAACGTCGTGGCGTCGGTGGCGTTCTTCTTCGTGATGTTCCGTGTCGTCACCGACGTGGTGATGGCCGCGAAGACCGCTGACGACCTGCTCGCCATGCTGATCGACCGCCTCGCGTGGTGGATGTTCTACCCGGACTGGCGGGGGCTGTACACCTGGTTCACCTCGTCGTTCCTGCACGCTGACCCGATGCACCTCGTGTCCAACATGTTCTTCCTCTACCTGTTCGGGTCGGTGGTCGAGGACGCGGTGGGGCACTGGCGGTACCTCGCGCTGTACGTCGGAGGCGCTGCGGCGGCCGCCGCGCTGTACGCACTGACCGAGCTGATCGTGCCGGGCCCGGCGAAGATGTCGATCGGCGCGTCGGGCGCACTCGCGGCGGTCATGGCGATCTTCGCGTTGCGCTTCCACAAGACCAAGATGCGCTTCGCCTACTTCTTCATGATCTTCTTCCGCATCCGTGCCGGCACCTTCGAAACGACCTCGATCGTCGGCGTCGGCATCTGGGCTGTCGGCGAGCTGCTCTACGGCCTCCTGCAGCTCGGCGGCGTGGGCAGCAGCACCGCGCACTGGGCGCACCTCGGCGGCCTGGTCTTCGGCGGGGTCGCGGCCTACACCCTCGGCTTCATCAAGCAGGCGTCCAACGAGTACCTCCTCGACGATGTCGCGGCGTACAGCGCGGCCGGAGCACACGGCGCGGCCGCGTCCGCCTACGCGAAGATCGCCGAGAACGACGCGGCGAACCCGTTCTGGCAGCTCGCGAACGCGCGCGAGCGCCTGCTCGCCGGCGGCGCGGGCGCGACGGGTGCCGCCGAGCAGCTC
>VAUM01000369.1 GCA_005774595.1 Actinomycetota bacterium | reverse complement strand
GTCGTAGCGCGGGGGCGGATCGGCCGTCCGCGCAGCGCGAGCGCGTCTACACGCCCCGCGGCGCGGGCGGGTGCGGGTCCGCGGCGATGAGCATCGAGACGAGCTGCCTGGTGAGGAGGGCGCACCCGTCCGTCGGCAGCTGGTGCGAGGCGTTGGCGTCGAAGAGCACGTCCGCGCGAGCGGGGAACTCGTCGTCGGAGCGGTGGTAGAGCAGCGCGACGGGCATCCTCGGAAGGAGGTCGAAGCGCAGGGCGAGGTCGCCCGGGAGCGTCAGCGGCTCACCGCCGAGCGGCGCGGCGGTCTGCCGCAGGTCGTCGATGCGGTCGCCGAAGTGCCGCACGAGCGCGTCGGGCGTGTAGCTCCGCCACGCGGCGACGTAGAACGAACCGTCGGGCAGCTCGGCGTACGACACCCACCGGCCGCGGGGCGGTGTCCCGTCGGCGACGGCCAGGTGGTAGACGACCAGCGCGGTCAGGAACGAAGGCACCGGCGTGCCGTCGTCGCGCCATGCGGCGTCCAAGCCGGGGAGTTCGAGCGCGAAGGGCCGCGTGAGCAAGAGCCCGGTCACCAAGGCGCCGCCGGGGGTCTCGGAGTGCTCGAACCCGCACGCGGCCGCCGCCTCGGCCGGGTCGCGGTCGGAGAGCGCGGCGCGAGCTGCATCGAGCGGTGAGGACATGCGGCTCCTCGCAGTGGCGGACACGCCTTCGAGGATAGCAGGGAGGGCGCTGACTGGGCGGCCGGACGTGAAGTCGGCTGTCGGGGCGGTCGGGTAGAATCGCAGCACGCGGGGTGGCCGCCGCCGGCCCGTCGAAGGAGCGGACGAGAGAGGCGCCGAGCATGCCCGAACGCACCATCGCCGTCATCGACGGCAACTCGCTGCTCCACCGCGCCTTCCACGGCCTGCCGCCGACCATGACCGCGCCGGACGGCCGGTCCACCAACGCGGCGTTCGGCTTCCTCCAGATGTTGTTCAAGATGATGAGCGACCTGCGACCGGACGGCGTGGTCGCCGCGTTCGACCTCGGGCGCCCGGCGTTCCGGATCGAAGCGCTCGAGCGGTACAAGATGCACCGCCCGCCGACCGACCCGCTGCTCAAGGAGCAGTTCCCGATGATCAAGGACCTCTTGCGGGCGCTCGCCGTGCCCGTGGTCGAGGTCGAGGGGTGGGAGGGCGACGACATCCTCGGCACGCTCGCCGAGAAGGGCAAGGCGCTCGGCATCCGGGTGCTGCTCGTCACCGGGGACCGCGACGCGCTGCAGCTCGTCGACGACCTCGTGAGCGTCGTGTCGACGCGCAAGGGCATCACCGACATCGTCGTCTACGACCGTGACGGCGTCCACGAGAAGACCGGCGTGTGGCCCGAGCAGATCGTCGACTATCTGGGACTGAAGGGTGACACCTCCGACAACATCCCCGGCGTGCCTGGCGTCGGAGAGAAGACGGCAGCGAAGCTGATCGCCGAGCACGGCACGCTCGACGCGGTGCTCGCGGCCGCTCCCGGCATCAAGGGCAAGCTCGGCGAGAACCTGCGCGAGCACGCGGACGCGGCGCGCGTCAGCCGGACCGTCGCCACCATCAGGCGCGACGTGCCGGTCGACGTCGATCTCGAGTCCGTGCGCTGGGGCACCTGGCGCGCCGAGGACGTGACGGCCGCCTTCGGCGAGCTGCGGTTCACGTCGCTGCTGGCGAAAGTGCGGGAC
>VAUM01000368.1 GCA_005774595.1 Actinomycetota bacterium | reverse complement strand
GTCGCTGCACGTGCTCATCACCCACGGTCCCGTCTCAGCGCCGGCGGGCGTGTTGTTCGGGTACGTGTTGCCGGCCATCGGAGGCGTCTGCATCGCGCTGCTCGTGGTGTTCGCCATGCTCGCGCCAGGCCGGGGGGCACGTCGGTCGATGGCCGTGGAGTGCGCGGTTTGCGGTGCGACGCTGGATGGGGAATGGAGACTGTGTCCCGGTTGCGGGCGCATGCTTGACGAGTCCGTTGTCCGTGCTGACGGCGCCAGCGCCTGAAGTCGGGCACAGAGAGGGGGCTTCTCGTGGCTCACGTGTCGATCAAGACCACCGGCATGCACTGCATGTCATGTGCGACGCTGATCCAGTTGAACGTCGGCGACCTCGAGGGCGTGGACAGCGTGAAGACGGACCTCGGCACCGGGATCACCGAGGTCGACTACGACCCCGGGGTCACTGACGTGCAGCGTATCGTCGACGAAATCACAGCGGCCGGGTACGGCGCGGAACCGGTCTCATAGCGTGGGAACAGAGGTCGGCGCGCTGACGGCCTTCGGCGCGGGGGTCGTGTCGTTCTTGTCCCCGTGCGTGCTGCCGTTGATTCCGGCATACCTGACGTTCATCACCGGCCTGTCGCTCGCAGAGCTCGGCTCGGGCGAGCGACGGACCTTCGACGTCCTCGGTCCGGTGCTGCTGTTCGTCGCGGGCTTCTCACTCGTCTTCGTCGCGAGCGGGGCCAGCGCTTCGGTGCTGGGCCGCGTGCTGTCCGATCATCAGGAGCTGATCTCGAGAATCGCCGGCGCCGTGATCCTCGTGCTCGGCATCTACCTGCTCGATCTCGTGCCGATGCTGTGGCTGCGTGGGCTGAACGTCGATCCCGCGGCAGCGCGGAAGTTCGGCGGGGGTGCATCCTTCGTGCTGGGGTTGTTGTTCCCCTTCGCTCTCGGCACCTGCGCCGGCCCGGTCTACGGAGCGATCCTCATGCTCGCCGCGGACGCGGGCACGGTGTCAACCGGTGCGCTTCTGCTGATGGCGTACGCGGCGGGACTGGCTGTCCCGTTCGTCGCGGTCGGCCTTCTGTTCGGGCGGCTGTCCGGCAGTCTGCGGGCGCTGCAGCGACACGCCAAGACGATCAACCGCGTGACGGGTGCGGTGCTCGCGCTCATGGGCCTCGCGATGGTGACCGGAACGTTCGAGAAGTTCGCGACGTGGCTCGGATCGGTCATCAACTTGGGAATCGGGTAGCTCCTCGCGCCCGTTCGACCGGGAGCGGCCGCAGGCGGTACCATCGGAGCGAAGGTCCTCGACTGCAGCCGGGGGGACGATGGCGCCGGGAAGATGGCCCCGCTCGGGCCTCGCCGGGAATCTCACCATGCTCACCATCGCCGTCGTGGCGGGGTCGCTGCTCGTCGTGGGGTCGGCGGCGCTCACCGGCGTGTACGGCTACACGCGCCGTCTCGCCGACGCGCGGATCGTCGAGCACCGCAGACTGATCAAGACGCAGTTCGACTCGGCGGCGCTCTACGCCACCCAGGCGGTGGGTCGCGCCGCCGTCAGCAGGACCGGTGCCGTCGACCCGGCTTCGCTCGCGGTGGACTACGCCACCAGTTCGCAGGGTCTGAATCGCCTCGTGGTCATCGGGGCTGCCGGCGACGTGCGGGCGTCGTTCCCGGAGGGCACGCGTGAGCCGGTGCCGCCCGAGGTCATTGCACACGCGCAGG
>VAUM01000367.1 GCA_005774595.1 Actinomycetota bacterium | reverse complement strand
ACGGTGATCAAGGACGACGTCACGCTCTACCAGGGCGTCACGCTTGGCGGCACCGGGAAGGCGCGGGGCAAGCGGCACCCCACCCTCGAGGAGTGCGTCGTGGTCGGCGTCGGTGCGGCGGTCCTCGGCGACATCACGATAGGTGCCGGCACGCGCGTAGGCGGCGGCGCGGTCGTGGTGACCGACGTGCCGCCCAACTGCACCGTCGTCGGCATCCCCGGCCGCGTCGTCGTGCGCGAGGGCCAGCGGGTCGAGGCGATCGACCTGCACCACGAGGACCTGCCCGACCCGGTCGTGGAGATGTTCCGCTCGCTGCAACGCCGCGTGGACCGGCTCGAGTCGCGCCTCGCCCGCGACGAAGGGCTGTCCGAGGAGCGCGACGAGCCGGTGTTCCCGGATACGACTCCGCCTGAGCAACCGTCGGAAGGCGACAGCTGAGCATGCGCGTCCACAACACGATGACCCGCGCCAAGGAGGAGTTCGTCCCGCGCGAGCCGGGCAAGGTCGCCATGTACGTGTGCGGCCCGACGGTCTACAACCACATCCACGTCGGTAACGCGCGCACGTTCCTGTCGTTCGACGTGATCCGCCGCTATCTCGAGCACGCCGGCTTCGAGGTCACGTTCGTGCAGAACATCACCGACGTCGACGACAAGATCATCAACCGCGCTGCCGAGGAGGGCACGACCGCCGCCGAGGTGGCGGCCAAGTACACCGCGGCCTTCTTCGACGCCATGCGCGACCTCGGGGTGCTCAGGCCGACCGTGCAGCCCAAGGCGACCGAGACCATCCCTGAGCAGGTCGCGATGGTCGAGCGCCTGATCGCCGGCGGGCATGCGTACGCCGTCGAGGGCGACGTGTACTTCTCGGTCCGCTCGTTCCCGGGCTACGGCAAGCTGTCCGGCCGCGACATCGACGACCTCGAGAGCGGCGCCCGCGTCGAGGTGGACGACCGCAAGCGAGACCCGCTCGACTTCGCGCTGTGGAAGGCCGCCAAGCCCGGCGAGCCCCACTGGCCGAGCCCGTGGGGCGAGGGCCGGCCGGGCTGGCACCTCGAGTGCTCGGTCATGTCGGAGAACGAGCTCGGCCTGCCGCTCGACATCCACGGCGGTGCGTGCGACCTCGTCTTCCCGCACCACGAGAACGAGCTCGCGCAGTCCGAGGCCGCGACCGGCGGCACCTTCGTGCGCTACTGGGTACACGGTGGCCTGCTCCAGGTGAACTCCGAGAAGATGAGCAAGTCCCTCGGCAACTTCATGCTGCTCAAGGACGTGCTCGCGCTCTATGACGCGCCGGTCGTGCGCCTGCTGATGCTCCAGACCCACTACCGCAGCCCACTCGACTACTCCACCGGGCGCCTCGACGACGCCCAGGCGACCTACGACCGCATAACCAACAGCGTCCGTGACCTGCTCTGGCTGCGCAGCAATGCGCCTGCGGCCGAAGGGGCGGACGCCGCAGAGCGCACTGCGCTCGACGCCGCGGTCGAGGCGGCCGGCGCCAAGTTCACCACCGAGATGGACGACGACTTCAACACCGCCGGCGCGCTGGCGGCCGTCTTCGAGCTGCTCCGCGAGGCCAACGGATACGCGACCCGCAACCGCGACCGCCTCGGAGAGGAGGACCTCGTCTCCCTCGCGTGCGCCGAGGACGCGGTCGTCGAGCTCCTCGGCGTGCTCGGCATCGAGGTCGAGGTCTCGTGCGCCGAC
>VAUM01000366.1 GCA_005774595.1 Actinomycetota bacterium | reverse complement strand
CGTACAGGTCACGGAAGTGCGCCACCAGCTCCCGCGTGAACTCGGCCATGTCGACGCCGGACTCGGCGAGTTGCGCGACGAACCGGAAGCACCCGGCCGCATCGCGACGCGCCATCATGCCGGCCAGGTCGAACAGCAGCGAGCGGTCCACCTCGCCGAGCAGGCCCTCCACGTCGGAGAGCGCGATCGACTTGCCGGTGAACGACGCGAGCTGCTCGAACATCGTGATCGCGTCGCGCATCCCGCCGGCGGCGTGCCTCGCGATCATGACGAGCGAGCCATCCTCGACCGCTATGCCCTCGGCCGCGGCGATCTTCGCCAACTGCTCGGCGATCTGCTCGATGCCGAGGCGGTGGAAGTCGAAGCGCTGGCAGCGCGACTGCACGGTGTCGATCACCTTGTGCGGATCGGTGGTGCACAGCACGAAGTAGACGTGAGACGGAGGCTCCTCGAGCGTCTTGAGCAGCGCGTTGAACGCCTGCTTGGAGAGCATGTGGACCTCGTCGATGATGTAGACCTTCGCGCGCCCGCGCGACGCGCCGAGGCCCGCGCGCGAGATGATGCCCTCGCGCACGTCGTCGACGCCGGTGCGCGACGCCGCGTCCATCTCGAAGACGTCCGGATGCCGGTCCTCGACGATCTCGCGGCACTGCTCGCAGATGCCGTCCGGGTCCGGTGTGGGCCCCTTCTCGCACAGCAGCGCCTTGGCGAGCAGGCGCGCGGTCGTGGTCTTGCCCGTCCCGCGCGGGCCGCAGAAGAGGTATGCGTGCGCCGTCGAGCCGTCCTTGAGCGCGTTGCGCAGGGTGCGCGTGATGTGCTGCTGCCCGACGACGTCGTCGAAGGTCTGCGGACGATACTTGCGATACAGCGACACGTGCGTCACGGAGGTGCCTTTCGAGGGGCTCGACAAAGCAGTATACCGAGCCGCACCGACGGCGGGCGGTCACTTGGCGGAGCCGCGCGACGGGGCCGTCGGGCGGGCGCACAGACGCCCGCGGACGGGCCCCGAGCACCCGGCAGGGGCCGCTTATGGCTGCTTCCTTCCGGACCTGACCAGGTTCACGGCATGCCGTCGCCCGGGACCCGACCGCGAGCGTCTGCAATGAGGGAGTATAGCGTCCGAGACGCGAATCACCGAGGCGGGAAGTGGGGAGATACACGCCATGACTCTCGAACGCGCCAGCGGCCTTGCCGCCGTACTGATGCTCGCGACGGCGTTCCTCGCAGGCTGCGCGTGTTCGTCGCCGTCTGCGGAACCTGCGAAGGGGAACGCCCCGATGCGCCTGACCTCCACCCAGTTCGCCGAGGGCGCCACTCTTCCCGCGACGAGCGCGAAGACCCAAGGCAACCGATCGCCGGCGCTCGCGTGGGAGGACCGCCCCTCGCAGACGCTCTCGTACGTGCTCGTGTGCGTCGATCGGGCGCCGATTGCGCGCAACTGGGTCCACTGGCTGGTGGTCGACATCCCTCCGGGTATGACGACGCTGCCCGATGGCGCCTCGCTCAACTCGATGCCCGACACGGCGCGAGAACTCAAGAACGGGTTCGGCGAACTCGGCTGGGGCGGCCCGCAGCCCCCGGCGGGCAGCGGAGTGCACACGTACGAGATCACGGTGTACGCGCTCGACGTCGCGACGCTGGACGTCGGCGAGGACGCCGACCTCGACGCGGTCCTCGAGGCGATGGAGGGGCACGTGCTGGCAACCGGCACAC
>VAUM01000365.1 GCA_005774595.1 Actinomycetota bacterium | reverse complement strand
CGGGTCGGGTGCCGTCCGCTCCTGCACCTTGCGGTAGACGTCCGCGTAGCCGCCTGCGAGCAGCATCGCGTTGAACATCTTCGCGCGCACCTCGGACTCCGAGCGGTCGGCGGGCTGCTCGACCCACACCCACGCGAGCAGGCGGTGGCCGCTCGTGTCGTCGCGCCGCTCGACGTCGCCGGTGTCGATCCAGACGCGCTCCCCGCCCAGCGTCCGCTTCGCGTAGGCGCTCGCCTCGGCGCCGTAGGGCTCGTTCTTGCCGTAGGTGGTCTCGGGCGTGTCGACGCCGTAGAGGCGCACGCGCGTGACCGGCCCGCCGTCGGCGAAGCGCACGTCGATGGTGTCGCCGTCGACCACGTGCGTGACGGTCGCCTCGCGCAGGCCCGGAAGCGCCGGCGTGCCCGTGGGCCGCCCGGGTCCGCCCGCCGGCGCACACGCGGCCACCGTGCACGCGAGCGCGAGCAGGGCGGCGGACCGGGCGATGGCGGCTGGTATCCTCATGCTTGGTACCCTACCGCACCGCCCCGACATGGAGGCCGCGAACCGATGCCGCGCACGCCCTCACCCCACGACACGCCTCCCGCGCCCGACGATGAGCGCCTCGCGCGCGCCCGCGCGATCATGGACCGCCTCGCGGCGCTCTACCCGGACGCGCACTGCGCGCTGGACTTCGCCACGCCCTGGCAGCTGCTCGTCGCGGTCATCCTCTCGGCACAGACCACCGACGCCGGGGTGAACAAGGTGACTCCCGTGCTGTTCGAGCGCTTCCCCGGGCCCGCCGAACTGGCCGCCGCCGACGTGCTCGAGGTCGAGGCGATCGTCCGGCCGGCCGGCTTCTTCCACAGCAAGACGAAGTCGATCATGGGTGCGGCCGCGATGGTGACGGCCGAGTTCGACGGCGAGGTGCCGCGGACGATGGAGGACCTGATGCGCCTGCCGGGCGTGGCGCGCAAGACGGCCAACATCGTGGCGAGCAACGCGTTCGGCGTGGTCGAGGGCATCGCCGTGGACACGCACGTGTTCCGGCTCGCGCACCGCTTCGGGCTGTCGGAGGAGAAGGATCCCGACAAGGTCGAGCGCGACCTCATGGCGCTGCTGCCGCGCGAGGAGTGGTTCCACGTCAACTACCGCTTCATCGACCACGGCCGCAAGATCTGCGACGCGAAACGGCCGGTCTGCGGCGCGTGCGCGCTGAGCGACCTGTGCCCGAGCGCATTCGCGATCAAGGGCTGGCGCGAGCGCGCGTAGGCGGGGCGCGCCTCCGACACGACGACAAAGCGCAAGGCGCCCGTTCCTCCGAGCGAACCTCGCGTTGCCGCTGGGCCCATCCGGTCTCACAAGCGCCTTGCATCACGTACTCTACCGCGCCGTCACAGCAGCGCAAGACATTTCCGCAGGTAGTTGGCGAGCGGCGGCGTTCGCGCGCCCGACGGCGCGTTCCACAGGGTTGTCCACGGGGTTTCCCACAGGCACGCGCGGTGGCGACGCGGAAACGGCCCCAAGAAGCAGAAGGCCCGGCCGCTCTTTCGAGTCGGACCGGGAGGCCGGTCTCACCATTGGACTCCCCGTCAGCCGGTGCGGTGACCGTTGGTGCGCTGACGGATCATCGTCTCCTGTCGGCTCGTCCACTCGAGCCGACCCTTCGCGGAGAGTATGTTCCCGCTGCACCGCCGCCTGAAACGCCCGGCGGACGGATCAGCGCTCGTCCTCGGGAAGCCACAGAT
>VAUM01000364.1 GCA_005774595.1 Actinomycetota bacterium | reverse complement strand
GCCATAGACGCGCAGCGCCTCGGCTCCACTGCCGTCGCCCTCGCAGTCGAGAAGGTACGCCTGCGTCGCATCGGGGATGACATACGACTCCATCAGGACGAGTCCGCCGCCGTGAGCGCCCGCGGCGACGCCACCACCCAATCCGTCCGCGAAGCCCCGCCCGTTCGCCACCCCTATGAAGCGGTGCCCGATCAAGCCCGCGCTCACGCCGCTGTTCGCGACCGCGCGTGCCGTCTCGAAGCGGTTGTTCCCGGCCACCCGGGACGTCGCGGAGCCCAGCACCGCCTCCACCTGGTTCTCCGCGGTGGTGCTGACCGCGCCGGTGCCCCCCACGATGACGACCCGCTGCACTCCTACCGCGTCGATCGCCGCCAGCGTCGCCGAATGCGCGGCTTCCTTGGGAGTGAGCAGGATCGGCCGGTGTCCCGCGTACGCGAGTGGCGAGACCGCCAAGGCGTCCACGAAGTTGACGCCGGATACCAGGTACGCGTCGGGCAAGTCGGTCCCCAGTTCGGAACTCATCTCCTCGGCGATCAGCTTGGCGGTGTCGTACCGGCTGGCTCCGGCGATGCGCGTCACGCCGCCTGTGAGGCCCGGCCGTGCCGCGATGAGATCCTCCACGCCATCGGATACAGCCGCGGCGCCACCGACGATGATCGCCTGTGTCGCCCCGAGCCGGTCGATCTCGGCGGACACGACGGCCGGAAGCGAGGTGGGCGGCACCAGCAGCAGCGGGGCGTCGTACGCTCCGCACAGCCCGGCTGCGGCGAGGGCGTCGGGGAAGTTCGCGCCCGACGCGATCACGACCGTGCCCGACCCGCTCGCGAAGGCGTCCTGCGACGCCCGAACGGCGGTGGCGTACCGATCGGCGCCGGCCAGACGCGCCGTCCCAGCAGTGGTGCCGGGATCGGTCATGGAGACGTTGAGCGTGTAGCTCCCGCCATCGAACGCGTAGATGCCCAGGTGATAGATCTTCGGCGAGTAGCGAGGCAGGCTCACCGTGTGAGAGATCGACTCCGTGCCCGCGCCCACGTCGTCCGCGATGCCGATGAGGTTGTCGTCATCGTCGACGATCACCAGGATGAAGTCCGTACCGGCGCCTCCGGTCACGGAGACGTTGATGGTCTGATTCGTGAACAGACGAAGGTCGTACTCACCGATGTCATCCGTGGCGAGCGACCCGGACGTGCGCAGACTCGACAGCCCCACGTTGAATTCCAGCGCCTGGACGCCCGCCGCGGTCACGCCGTCCGCGAGCGTCCACGACACCGCGGATGCGGATCCCGGCAACATGAGCGCCACGCAGACAGCCAACGCCAAGATCTGAGCACAACGACGCTTCCCCGGCATACAGCGACCTCCCACTCGAATGGATGGCTCCAGTTCTGGAAGATACTACATGGCAGCCCGCGGAGCCAAACGGCGCGACGGGCGGTGCCGGCGCGCGAAGCGGGCGGCGTACGCGGAGCGAGTGCGCCGCCTAGAACCTCGCGCCCGTCAGCTGGTCGAACGCCGTGAGCGTGGCCGGCCAGACCGCGCCCGCGCCGCCGAAGACGTACGCGCGGGTCAGGCCCTCGGTCCCGGCGCCGCAGTAGTCCTCGCCCGGGTCGACGCCGTCGAACGGGTCGAGCCGCGCCTCGATGTACGGCGAGACACGCCACGGCTCGGTGAGCAGCAGCGGATGCCCGGCGAGGCCGCAGAAGACGCCGCCGGCCAGCGCGTCGGGGAACGC
>VAUM01000363.1 GCA_005774595.1 Actinomycetota bacterium | reverse complement strand
ATCTGGCCGCCGACGGCAGCTACATCTACACGCCGGCGGCGAACTGGAACGGCACGGACAGCTTCACCTACCAGGCCTTCGACGGGGCCGACTCGGACGTGGCCATGGTCACCATCGACGTCGTGCACACGAACGACGCGCCGGTGGGCGCCGCCGACTGCTACCTGTTCCGCGCCGGTGTGCCGCGCATCGTGGCCGCCGCGGCGGGCGTGCTCGCCAATGACACCGACGTCGAGTCCGACCCGCTGTCCGCGGTGCTCGACTCGCCGCCTTTGCACGGTGACCTCACGCTCAACCCCGACGGCTCGTTCACCTTCGCCCCCGACCCGGGCTACGAGGGCGATGACTCGTTCACCTACTGTGCGTTCGACGGCGAGGACCTCTCGGCGCCGGTCACCGTCACGCTGATCGGCACCCGCCGCTACGAGCAGACCGCGCCGCAGCTGGCCTGGACCGGCACGTGGACGAACCTGGCCCGAACGCAGTTCTCGGCCGGCACGGCGCGCTACGCGTCGGGCACTGGCAAGTCCGTGACGGCCACCTTCTACGGCACCGGCATCGACTGGGTCGGTGCGAGGACCACTTCGGCGGGCAGGGCGCGCATCTACCTCGACGGCGCACTCGTGGCCACCGTCGACCTGTACGCGAGCAACAACCGCTTCGGTGAGGTCCTCTACAGCGTCTCGGACCTGCCGGAAGCCACGCACACCCTGCGCATCGAGACCACAGGGTCCAAGACCTCGGCCTCGACGGGCACGAACGTGTGGATCGACTGCTTCGACGTGCAAGGGGAACTCACGGCGCCGTAGTGCTCCGGCTCTCCCGCACGCATTCGCTCGATCCGGGGGCCCCGCAAGTGCGGGGCCCCCGGCGCGTGCGGCCGTAGCGGGCGCGCCGTTCGTCGCCCGTGCGTAGTCGTTCGTCGGGACGTCATGTGACCTGCGTCACCAACTCCGTTTGGGGCTTTCGGACGTCGCTCCGCGAGTTGTTGCGCCTCCCGCGCGCGTGCCGCATCCTGCTCGCAGCCCGTTGGCCATGCCGGACATCGGGGACAGCTCGGAAGTCGACAGAGGAGGTCTTCATGCGTCACACAGTCCGGAGCGCGTACCGCGCGCTCGCAAGGGTGACCAGGACCGGCATCGCCGCGTGCCTGCTCGCATCCGGGATCCAGCTCGCTGCCCCGACGGCGGCGGTCGCCGTCGATCCGGGGCTCCTCACCGCCGCGCAGAAGGTCCTCGCGAGCGACGGGCAGGCCGGTGACACGCTGGGCTTCGAGTGCGACATCGAGGGCGACACCGCGGTGGTCGGCGCGCGTTGCGAGGACCAGAACGGTCCCGACGCCGGCGCGGCGTACATCTTCGTCAGGGACGGCGGCACCTGGGTCGAGCAGCAGAAGCTGGTCGCCTCGGACGGGCTGGCCTACGACTACTTCGCGCACGACGTCGCGATCTCGGGCGACACGGTCATCATCAGTGCGCACACCGACGACAAGCTCGGGTTCGACACGGGCGCGGCCTACATCTTCACGCGCAGCGGCACCACTTGGACACAGCAGCAGAAGCTCCAGTCGTCGCTCCCCCAGATCCAGGAGTACTTCGGCTACTCCGTGTCCATCGATGGTGACACCGCGGTGATCGGTGCCTACGGCAGCGGCTCCGCGTACGTCTTCACGCGCAGCGGCACCACATGGACCGAGCAGCAGCGTCTCGAAGGTTGGTGGGTGGGGGAGAACTTCGGGT
>VAUM01000362.1 GCA_005774595.1 Actinomycetota bacterium | reverse complement strand
GCTCGGGCTCCGGAGCGGGGGCAGCCTCCTCAACAGGGGCGGCCTCCTCGTCCATCGGGGTGTTCTCGTCTTCGCCCATGCGCAACCTCCTCGATACGGCCGACCGCTACAGACTCACGACGCCCGCCGGACCCGCGGTGCGCCGCTTCGGACCCTCGAGCGAGCGCACGGGCCGTCCGACCCCTCTCGCTCACGATAGCACATACCCTTCCAGCCGCCACGGGAAGCACACACACACGCCCGACATAGTGCGAGAGGCGGAGGCGGACGGCACACCGCTCGCTAGACCGCAACGGCCCCACCACGGTATAATCCCGGCCGTAGCGCCCGCCGGAGTCGGGTCTTCACAGCCCCGGGGGAGACACACCAGTGCATCGCAGCCGCGTCTACATCGCCGCGCTCCTCTGCGCGACCATCCTCGCCGCACCGTCCGCATCGGCGTACGCCGCCACGCAGTCGGACGCCAACGCGCATCGTGACGCCGCTGAGGAGGCGCGCAGGAAGGCCGCCGCCGCCCAGGCCGAGGCCGACAAGCTGCTCGCCGACGCCCAGGCCCTCGACTCCAAGATCGACGCGCTGCAAGCCGACGTCGACGCCCTCGACCCGCAGGTCGGCGACGCACAGGCCCGCACCGCGCGCATCCTCGCGGACCTGGACAAGCTGCGCTCGCAGGTCCGCGCGACCGAGGCGCAGATCGACGTCACGACCGCCGAGCACGACAAGCAGGCCGAACTGCTCGGCCGCCGCGTGACGCGGACCTACAAGCAGGGTGACCTGTTCTATCTCGACCTGCTGCTCGAGTCGTCGGACGTGCTCGACCTCATCGCGCGCACGACGCTCGTGACGCGTGTCATCGAGTCGAACCAGGCGACGGCGCTCCAGCTGAGCAGGACGAAGACATCGCTCGAGGACGCGAAGGCGAAGCTCGAGCGCGACCTGGACGCCATCGCGGTCAAGCGCGCCGAGGCGGCCGCCGAGCAGGCGCGGCTCGAGGGCCTGCAGGCCAAGCGCCAGGACAAGGTCGACGCCCAGAAGGACGCGCAGGACTCGAAGATGGCGCTCATGCGCGAGGAGAAGGCCAACGCGGCCAAGCTCGTGGCGCAGGCAGAGGCCGAGGAGCGCGAGGCGCAGCAGATCGAGGCGCTGCTCAACGGGACCGGCTCGAGCGGCTCGGGCACGTACCTCGGCACGCTCAAGTGGCCGGTGCCCGGACATTCGCAGGTCACGTCCCCGTTCGGGTACCGCATGCACCCGATCCTCGGCTATCGGAAGTTCCATGCCGGCATCGACATCTCGGACGCCGACGACTTCGGCGCGCCGGTGGTGTCGGTCGGCAACGGCACCGTCATCTACGCGAGCCGGCGCGGAGGCTACGGCAATTGCGTCATGGTCGACCACGGCAACGGCCTGGTCTCGCTGTACGCGCACCTGAACTCGATCTCAGTGAGCACCGGCACGCGCGTCACGGCGGGCCGCCGCGTCGGGACGGTGGGTTCCACGGGCCTGTCGACCGGTCCGCACCTGCACTTCGAGACGCGCGTGAACGGCAAGGCCGTCAACCCGCTGAACTACCGGTACCCCGACCGGTTCAACTAGTGCGGCGCCGCGCAGCGGCCACGCGGCCCGGGCGCGTCAGTCGGCGTTGTACTCCTGCATGGCCGAGTCGACTCCGTGCTCGAGGACGTGGATGACCGCCTGCGCCGCCACCGTGCACGCCGCCCGCAAGTCCTCCAGGCCGTCGCGCT
>VAUM01000361.1 GCA_005774595.1 Actinomycetota bacterium | reverse complement strand
ACATGCGCCTCGTCGACGTGCTGCAGACCGCCGCGCTGACCGGCCGGATGCCCGAGGCGGACTTCGTCGGCGTCCAGGTCGAGCGGATGGAGATCGGCACGCTCGAGCTGAGCGCCCCGGTCGAGGCGGCGGTGCCCGACGCGATCGCGGCCGCCGTCACGCTCCTGCGGCGCCGCGGCGTCGAGCCGGCGCTGCGCGCAGGGGAGATCGCGGATGGGCGCGTGCTCGCAGCGCTGGAGGACGACTCCGCCTAGCCCACCGCTCACGCGAGGCCGGCAGCCACCGCACGCGCGATGCCGTCGGCATCCAGCCCGGCCGCGGCGAGCAGCTCGGATGCAGGTGCGGAGCCGGAGTACCTCTCGACGCCGAGCCGCACGAGCCGCGTCGCGCAACCGTGTTCGGCGACCCATTCGGCGACCGAGAGGCCCAGCCCGCTGCGGACGTTGTGGTCCTCCACGGTCACGAGCAGCGGCGGCGCGACGGCCCGCTCCATCGCCGCGTCGTCGAGCGCGAGCGGACACGAGACCGCGCCCACGGCGACCGAGAGGCCCGCGTCCGCGAGCGCGTCGGCCGCGTCGCACGCGGCGCCGGCCGCCTGCCCGAGCGCGAGCACGCACGCGTCGACGCCCTCGCGCGCCCACGCGACCTCGCCGTAGCGGAACGGCGCGTCCCCGGCGAACAGCGGCGCACCGTGCGCGTCGAGCACCACGGGTACCTTGCTGCGCCCCATCGCGATCGCGATGCACCCCGGCTCACCGGCGGCCCACCGCACCACGCGGTCGGCCTGGTTCGGGTCCGCGGGCACGACGACCCGCCAGCCGTACAGGTTGCGGAACGCCGACACGTGGTCGAGGCACTGGTGCGTGCGGCCGTCCTCGCCGACGTCGAGGCCGCAGTGCGTCAGCGCGAGCTTCAGCGACGCGCCGTTGATGTCGGCCAGGCGCAGCTGGTTGTAGACCTCGTCGATCCCGAACACGCCGAAGTCGGAGTGGAACGTCAGCACGCCGGCGATCGAGAGCGCCGACGCGACGCCTGCGGCGTTGTGCTCGCCCACGCCGCACTGCACGAAGCCGCCCGGGCGCGCCGAGGCGAACCCGTCCGTCTTCACCGAGACGGCCAGATCGCAGTCGAGCACGGCCATGGGCGTGTCCGGGTTCCCGGCGGCCAGGTCCGCGAGCGCGGCGCCCCACGCGCCCCGGCAGTCGGTGTCCTTGTCGCGTGTGTACGTGCGCGGCGCACCGGGGGTGCAGGCGGCCCGAGGCGCCCGGACGTCCGCGTGCGTCACCGTGCACGGCCGCGAGCGCCGCTCGCGAGCGGCCCCGAGCGCCTCGGGGTCGAGGCCGAGCTCGCCCATCGCGGCGACGTACTCCGCAGGCTTCGGCCCCCGCCCGTGGAACTCGGCCTCGCCCTCCATGAACGACACACCCTTGCCGATGACGGTGTACGCGACGATCGCCGCAGGCGCGGACTCGTCCGAGTGCGCCTCGCGGACCGCCGCGTGGAGCGCGGCGACGTCGTGGCCGTCGGGCACCTCGATCACGCGCCAGCCGTCCGCCGCGAAGTCGTCGGCCACGCGCACGGGCATGACGTCGGAGGTGCGGCCGGAGATCTGGATGCCGTTGAGGTCCACGAGCACGGTGAGCGACGTCAGCCGCTCCTTGGCCGCGAGCCGCCTCGCCTCGCCGACCTGGCCTTTCATCTGCTCGCCGTCGCTCATCGCCACGAACGTCCGCCACGCGCCGCCGGTC
>VAUM01000360.1 GCA_005774595.1 Actinomycetota bacterium | reverse complement strand
TCGTCACGCCGCGCCGCGGGTCGCCCTCCGCGAGGCGGATCTCGTCGAGGGCGTCGCGGGACGTGGTTCGCCACGGCTCGCCGTCGATGTCGATGCGGCGGATGCGCGACCCGCGGCGCGGCGTGACGATGGCGGTGACCATGGGGCGAGTCCCGGCCAGAAGGCGCCTACTCGACCGGCGCCGGCTCCGCATCGTCAGGCGCGGTCACGGGCACGGCGCCGGGGACGGGCACGCCGAGCGACTCGCGGATCTTGACCTCGATCTCGTCGCGCAGCTCGCCGTGCTCGCGGAGGAAGTCCTTCGCGGCCTCTCGGCCCTGCCCGAGGCGCTCCTGGCCGTAGGTGTACCAGGCGCCCGACTTGCCGACGATGCCCTCCTCCACGCCGAGGTCGAGGATGGAGCCTTCCTTGGAGATGCCCTGGCCGTACATGATGTCGAACTCGGCCTGCTGGAACGGCGGCGCGACCTTGTTCTTGACGATCTTGGCGCGGACGCGGTTGCCGACGACGTCGGTCCCGACCTTGATCGAGTCGATGCGCCGCACGTCGATGCGCACGGACGCGTAGAACTTCAGCGCGCGGCCGCCGGAGGTCGTTTCGGGGCTGCCGAACATGACGCCGACCTTCTCGCGCAGCTGGTTGATGAAGATGCAGGTCGTGTTGGACTTGGAGAGCGAGCCGGCGAGCTTGCGCATGGCCTGACTCATGAGGCGTGCCTGGAGGCCGACGGTCACGTCGCCCATCTCGCCCTCGAGCTCGGCGCGTGGGACGAGCGCGGCGACCGAGTCGACGACGATGACGTCGATGGCGCCGGAGCGCACGAGCATGTCGGTGATCTCGAGGGCCTGCTCACCGGTGTCCGGCTGCGAGATGAGGATGTCGTCCACATCGACGCCGAGGCGCGCGGCGTACGATGGGTCGAGCGCGTGCTCGGCGTCGATGAACGCGGCGACGCCTCCCATGCGCTGGGCCTCGGCGATGATCTGCAGCGCGAGCGTGGTCTTGCCCGACGACTCGGGGCCGAAAACCTCGACGACCCGCCCGCGGGGGACGCCGCCGATGCCGAGCGCCGCGTCGATGGCCAGCGAGCCGGTGGGGATCGCGGCGATGCGCCCGATGTCGTGCTCGCCGAGGCGCATGAGCGACCCCTTGCCGTACTTCTTCTCGATCTGCTCGCGGGTGACTTCGAGGATCCGGTCCCTGTCGGCCTGCATGCTCTTTTCCGCTCCTTCTCACACGCGGGGGCCCTGAGGAGGCACACCTGCACCGTATACGAACACCTGTTCGATGTCAAGCACGGCCGAGCGGCATGCGGGCGACTTCCTCGTAGACCGCGCCCTGACGCGTGAGCGTGCTCGAGAAGAGCGTGACATGCGCCACTGACATCGGCTGCGCGGTCGCCTTGACCTGCGCGTTCGCTGCGGCAAGGGCATCGCCGGGCACCGGGCGCCGCCCGCGGGCGCGCACCAGTGTGACGTGCGGCCGGAACGGCTTGGGGTCGTCGTGGCGGCACCACGGGGCGGCGGCCGACGAGACTGCCGACGCGAGCGCAGAGGCCGCTCCGTCCGGGTCGGCGAACACCCCCCAGACCATGCGCGCCGAGCGCGCGGAGGGCACCGCCTTGACGGCGGCAGGCGCGATAGTGAACGGCTCGCGGCCCGCGGCCGCCTCGCCGACGGCGGCGGCGAGCGCGTCGAGGTCCTCGGCAGGCACGTCGCCGAGGAACCGCAGGGTGACGTGGAGATCGCCCGGCGCGACCCACTTC
>VAUM01000359.1 GCA_005774595.1 Actinomycetota bacterium | reverse complement strand
GGCGTCGATCGACGCGCTGCTCGCCCGCGAGGACGCGGACGGTCCCGGCCCGGGCCCTGCGAAGGGCTGAGTGCCCTCAGTGGCGCGCGGTCGGGCCATCGCCGGCGTCTTCGTGCGCCGCTGGGCGCGCGCGGCGGTCCGCGCGCGCTTCGGGCTCGCGTCCGCCGAGGCGCGGCGCGCGGCGTTCGCCCGCGAGACCCGCCACGCGTGCGAGGACCTCGGTCCGGCGTTCGTGAAGCTCGGCCAGCTGGCCTCGGTGCGGCCGGACGTGTTCGGCGCGGAGCTCGTCTTCGAGCTCGAACGGCTGCAGGACCGCGTGCCGCCCGTGCCGTACGAGGCGGTCCGCGCGCAGGTCCGGCGTGCGCTGGGCGCCGATCCGGAGGAGATCTTCGCCTCGTTCGAGCGCGAGCCGGTGGCATCGGCCTCGGTGGCGCAGGTGCACCGCGCGGTGCTGCGCGAGGCGTACGCCCCGGTGTGGGGCGCGCCGCTGCCCGCGGGTGCGATGGTGGCCGTGAAGGTGCTGCGGCCGGACGCCGCGGCGGTGGTCGCCGAGGACCTCCGGATCGCACGCGCGGCGTTGCGGTGGCCGTGGCCGCTGCGGGTCGCGCACCGCGCCTCGCTCGCCGGGCTGCTCGACGAGTTCGCGGTCACGCTCGCCGACGAGCTCGACCTGCGCCGCGAGGGCCGCACCGCCGACCGCTTCGCGTTCGACTTCCGTGACGACGCCCTCGTGCGCGTGCCGCGGGTCGTGTGGACGCGCACGGCGCGCGTGGTGCTCACGATGGAGTTCGTCGAGGGCTGGCGCCTCTCGGAGCTGACGCACGCCGAGCGCGAGGGCGTCGACGCCCGCGGGCTCGCCGTGCACGGCGCCGTGGCGTTCATGCGGCAGGTGCTCGAGCTCGGCCGCTACCACGCCGACCTGCATCCCGCGAACATCTTCGTCACGCCCGACTCGCGCATCGCGTACCTCGACTTCGGCATCGTCGGGCGCCTCGACGCGGCGGAGCGCCACGCCATCGCCCAGGTGCTCGCCGCGCTGGTCTACGGCGACGCGGAGCGCGCGCTGACGTGGTCGGCGGCGCTCGGCGTCACGGTGCCGGCCGAGAGGCGTGCGGCGGTGCGGGCCGACTTGTCCGCGCTGATGCGGCGCACGCTGTCGGAGGACGGGCGCGACGTGCGGCACTTCGGCATGGGGTTCCTGTCGATGCTCGGGCGGCACGGCGTCGCGATCCCGATGGGCTACGGGCTGCTCGTGAAGGCGCTCGTGACCGTCGAGGGAGTGGCGCGGGCGCTCTACCCCGACATCGACATCATCGAGACCTCCCGGCCGTTCGTGACCGGCTTGCTCGCGAGGCGGGCGGCGGATCCGGCGCGGCTGGCCGAGCGGCTGCCCGCAGCCGTCCGCGCGGGCTTGCGCGAGTTCGCGCGGTAGCGGGAGTCGCCTCCGGCGTTGCCTCACCACGCCTCCGCGGGTATACATCGACGTACATCACACTCGCGTTTGGAGATCGGTGAGAGGCCGGTATGCCATGGAGCGTATGGTGCGCAAGCAGCTGTACATCACCGCACAGCAGGAGGCGGGGCTGAAGCGCATGGCGGAAGAGAGTGGCGTCAAGGAGGCCGAACTGGTGCGGCGGGCCGTGGACGCGCTGCTGGCGGGGGGGGGGCGGGGGGGGTTCAGGGGCGAGGCGTGGCGGCGGTTCGTGGATTCCGCTGAGGCGGACGGCGCACGGGGGGGCGCCTCGGACGGCGGCGGGGGGGGGGGGGGCGGGCGGGGGTGGG
>VAUM01000358.1 GCA_005774595.1 Actinomycetota bacterium | reverse complement strand
GCCCACGCCCGCTCCCGTCGCGCCCATCCGCGCCACGGCTCCCGCGGCCGCGCGTCCCGCGACGCAGGTCAGGGAGGGCAGCCGCGAGCAGCGGCTGGCCGCCGCGCTCGATCGCCTGCTCGACGGCTCGGCGGACATCCAAGCCGCGGCGCTCGTGAGCCTCGACGGCTTCACGATGGCGTCCGCGCTGCCTCCAGGCATGCACGAGGACCGCGTCGGCGCCATGTCGGCGGCCATCCTCGGCCTCGGCGAGCGCGCAGCGGCCGAGTTGGGGAGGGGACACCTCTCGCAGGTGTTCATCGAGGGGAAGGACGGCTACGTCGTCCTCATCGCCGCGGGCGACCGCGCGGTGCTGACCTCGCTCGCCGGCATCGATGCCAAGCTCGGGCTCGTGCTCTACGACATGCGCGAGTCTGCAGAGGCGATCGCAGAGATCCTGCGGTAAGGGACCGCCGCGACACGCGGCAGAAGGGGCGGGACGAGCCAACCGATGGCTTTGCGCGGCAACTTGCGGGACTTCAGCCTCCCGGACGTCTTCCAGCTGGTCACGTTCAGCAAGAAGACGGGGGTCCTGCGCATCCGTCGTGCCGACGGCGTCGAGGGCAGTGTCTGGTTCCGCGACGGCGACGTCTTCTTCGCGCAGTCCAACTGGCATCGTGAGCCGCTCGGCGAGCGGATGGTCAAGGCCCAGCGCATCACGCAGAACGCGCTGACCCGCGCGCTCGAGGTGCGCGCCTCCGAGGGCGCGTCCGGCCGGAGACTCGGCACCATCCTCGTCGACGAGGGCTACGTCTCCGAGAAGGTGCTCGAGGCCTTCGTCCAGGAGCAGATCCAGGACACCATCTTCGACCTGATGCGCTGGGACGAGGGCGAGTTCGACTTCGAGGAGCTGCCCGAGCTGGCCGAGGAGGACATCGGGCTGTCGGTCTCCATCGAGAACGTCGTGATGGAGGGCGCACGCCGCCTCGAGGAATGGGCGCGCATCAAGAAGAAGGTCCCGTCGATGGACATCGTGTTCAAGATGGCCACCGCGCCGGGTGAGGGCACGTTCGAGATCTCGCTCAAGCCGATCGAGTGGCAGCTGCTGCTGCTCGTCGACGGCACCCGCAGCGTCGCCGAACTGGCCGTGCACACCGGCCGCACGGACTTCGAGGTCGCGCGCATCATCTACGGCCTGTTCTCCGCCGGCCTGCTCGAGATCGCGGCCGACGACGAGGTCGCCAAGCTGCGCGAGGAGCGCGGCGTGCGCGAGGAGCGGCTCGCAGCCATCCGCCGCGAGACCGACCTCACCGTCGAGGCGAGGTCGAAGCGTCCGGCGCACGATGCGCAGGCCTCCGCCGAAGAGCCGTCCCCGCCCGCCGAGGAGCCATCGTTCCTGTCCGCCGGCGCGCAGTCGGCCACGGCGGAGGACATGGCGGTCTTCGAGCAGATGATGGGCGCCGTGCTCGAGGCCCCAGCCGAGGAGGTCCCTGCCGAGGAGCCTTCGATCGACACGGGTCTCGGCCTCGGCTTCGAGCCGGAGGAGGCGTTCACGCCCGAAGCGGCGCCGGAGTCCGAGATCGCGCTCGAGCCGGAGGTGCCTGAGACCCCGCCGGAACCTGAGGCGCCCGCGCCGGAACCCGAGCAGGACCTGGGCGCGTTCATGGACGTGCCCGAGGCCCCCGCCGAGGTCACGTCGGCGTTCCCCGCTGTCGCCGAGACGCCGCCGCCGGAGGACCTGTTCGCCGGCGAGGTCGCGCCCGCGGAGCCCGAGGCGCCCGCATACCCCGAGGAGTCCCCGGGCCTCGCGCCCGA
>VAUM01000357.1 GCA_005774595.1 Actinomycetota bacterium | reverse complement strand
TCAACACTCCCCCCACCCTATCCCCCCCTACCCTTTCCCCCGGAGCGGTCAAAGGTGAACAAGAGCCGGCCATGGTCTCCGGGAACCGGCGCGGCCGACCCGCGCGGCGAACCCGCCTGCAGATACAGCCATGTGGCCCTGACGTCGGCGGCAGTGACGGGCGCACCGTCATGCCACTTCACGCCCGGGCGGACCCGGTAGGTCAGGGTGCGCCCGTCGGCGGACACGCCGCCGTTCGCACGGTCGGGAACCTCTGCCGCGAGGTCGGGCACGGCGGTCAGGGATGCATCGTGTGTGACCAGGCCCGCGTACACGAGCCGCCACAAGTCCCGGACGCCATCGCCCTCGGAACGGTAGGGGTCACCCGACGCAGGCTGCACCGGGAAGGGAAGAGGACTCTTGCGTCGGGCGCGCTCGCCGCCGCAGGCGCGGGCGCGGGAGCCGCGGAAGCCTCCGGGCTCAACGCGCACACGGCGAAGCGGCCTTCCGCCCAGCCGAGCGAGTACAGAGTCCCGTCCGCCGCCGGCCACGCCGCCGGTGCCCAACCACCGACGTACTGGGGCACCCTGACTGGGATGCGGGCGAACAGCCCTGCCGTTGTGAACACCAGGATATCCACGCTCTCCGCGCCGAGATCGCCCAGATAGGCGAGTCCCGGGGCGTCGGGGTCGGGCATGGCCTGGGCCTCCGCGTACACCCGGCCTGCGGCATCGGCGGCGAACGGACGTACGCCAGGTGGGAACCGATACTGATCGACCCCCGCGCCGTCCGTGCGCGGCGTCTCCACGATGAAGGCCGGGTAGCTCCCGCTCCCGATGGCGGCGGTGCCCACCATGGAGTACAGTCTGCCGTCAGCGCCCACGAAGGCCGCGCTGACGGGGCCTGCATCCAGCCTGGAGACCACGGTCTTGCCGCTATCGGTAGTCAGCGGGTACAGGTTAGAGGTGTACACCACGAACCCACCCTGCGAGTCGGTCATCCAGATCTCGGTCATCGCGTACACGCCACCGGTGGGGCCGACGCAGATGTTCCGGATGAAGACCCCTTCGGGGAGCAGGATCCTGGCAAGCTCGCGCCCGCGCGTGTCGACGCGGACGATGACCTCTCCGCCGCCGTCCCCCGACGAGACGTCCATCCACAGGTCTCCGGCGCTACCGGGAGTGAAGAGGCTCGCACCGGACGGCGCGAGGAACGAGGATCGGACGACCCCCCCATCGTCGAACAGCCTGACGCGCGCCCGAGCCACCGACGGCGGGTGGTCGACGACCCACACTCCCCCACCGGGTCCCGGAGCGACGACCTCGACCGTGACGGGCAGCGCCCGGTCCGGGGCGGCGCGCGCGAGATCGCGCGGTCCCGGACCGACACCGAGCGTCATCAGGGTCCGGCTCGTGTAGGGCACTCCGTACTCGACCACCGGATGCTCGACGGGCGCGGCGTCGGACTCCGACTGCTTGCGCGCGAGATTCACGAAGAACGTGACCGATGGGAACACGACGACGAGGACCACCACCAGCGTGATCCACGGCCACAGCCGCTGGAGCGCGCGGATCGCATCCGACCTCTCCACTCTCGTCATCACCGGTCACACCGCCTTGAGCAACGGCACGTCGAAGTAGTGATAGGTGCCGGGGTACAGGCTCCAGACCCAGAAGACCGCGAACATCAGCGGCAGGATGAGCGCCAAGCTCCAGGCCAGCCGCCTGCCCTCCCAGCCGAAGAACAGCCGCGCGTGGATTATCAGTCCGTAGCCGATCCACGTCGCCGCCGCGAGGGTGCTCACGATCTCCCACCGGTACCAC
>VAUM01000356.1 GCA_005774595.1 Actinomycetota bacterium | reverse complement strand
CGTCGGCGCCGGCGAGCGCCGCCTCCCGCTTCACGCGATCGAGCTCCGCGTCGGTCTGATCGAGCTTCGTGCGCCGGGCCGACAGGGTCGACTGCAGCGCCGCGCGCCGGACACGGGCGCCCTCGGCCTGTTCGGCGAGGAGCTGCTCCTCGAGCCTGAACGCCGAGAGCGCCCGATCGAGCTCGGCGATCGCGGTACGTGCGTCGTCGAGCTCCTTGCGCACGCGGCGCGCCGTCGACTGGGTCTCGGCCAGGGCCTCGTCGGCGGCGGTGCGCTCCTTGCGTGCCCCTTCCGCCTCGCGGCGCACGTCGGCGAGTTGCTGGTAGAAGCCGGCGAGCCTGCCGTCGGCGTCCGCGCGGTCCTCGGCGAGCCGGTCGAGCTCGGCGCGCCGCGCCGTGATGCGCGTCTCGGCGTAGTGGACCTTCTGGCGCAGTTCGCTCAGGCGCTCGACGAGGTTCTTGCCCTTCTCCTCGAGCAGCAGCAGGCCCGAGTTGAGGCGCTCGAGGACGGACTGCAGCCGCCTGCGCTGCTCGCCGAGGTCGCCGACGAACAGGCCCTTCTCCTCGAGCAGTGCCTGGAACTTGCCCAGCTCCTTCTCGCGTTCGGTGAGGCGGTAGCGGGCGAGCTCGATGTCCGCCTCGGCTTCCTTCTCGCCTTTGACGACGAGGTCCCAGTCGGCCTCGAGCGCGCGCAGGTCCTCGACCGCCAGCGCGACTTCCAGCGAGCGCAACTCCTCGACGAGCTTCGAGTGCTGGACCGCGCGTCCGGCCTGGCGCTCGAGCGGGCGGAGCTGGCGGTCGATCTCGGCGAGCACGTCCTTGGCGCGCGTGAGGTGCGCGTCCATCGCGGCGAGCTTGCGGATGGCGCGCTCCTTGCGCTTCTTGTGCTTGAGGACGCCTGCAGCCTCCTCGATGAGCGAACGCCGGTCCTCGGGGCGCGAATTGAGGACCTCCTCGAGCCGGCCCTGGCTGATGATGGAGTGCGTGTCGCGGCCGAGGCCTGAGTCGTGGAGCAGGTCGTGGACGTCCATCAGCCGCGACGGCGTCTGGTTGAGCAGGTACTCGCTCTCGCCGCTGCGGTACATGCGGCGTGTGATGGTGACCTCGGAGAAGTCGAGCGGGACGGTGCCGTCCGAGTTGTCGAGCACCATGTCGACCTCGGCGACGCCCACCGCCTGCCGGCCCGACGAGCCCGCGAAGATGACGTCCTCCATGACGTTGCCGCGCAGGGCGCGCGCGGACTGCTCGCCGAGGACCCACAGGATGGCGTCTGAGATGTTCGACTTGCCCGAGCCGTTGGGTCCCACGATGACGCAGGCGCCGGGCTCCAGGGTCAGGTGCGTGCGGTCCGCGAAGGACTTGAAACCCTTGAGTGTGAGGGACTTGAGGTACACGCGGGCCTCTCGCCAAAGAGCGCGGAACACACAGCGCACGCGGCACGAACGGACGCGCCGCGAGCGCGCATCATGCTACCACACGGGGGCGGCACTACCGGGCGTCGCGGAGGCTTGCCAGGGCGGCCTCAGACGCCCGTGCCGCCGCCTCCTTCTTGGACGGTCCGGACCCGGCGCCGAGCAGCCGCCCGGCCACGTGCGCCTCGACGGTGAAGACGCGTTCGTGCGCCGGTCCTCGCGACTCGACGACGCGGAACTCGACGGTCTCGCCGCGTGCCTGCACGAGTTCCGTGAGCGCCACGCGCGGGTGCTCCGTTGCCGTCGGCAGCGTCCCGGCCTGAGAGATCACCGCGCGGTCGACGAAGGCCGCCGCCGCGGCAAGCCCGCCGTCGAGGTACAGCGCTGCGCAGAGCGCCTCCATG
>VAUM01000355.1 GCA_005774595.1 Actinomycetota bacterium | reverse complement strand
TCCGCCTTCCTGTCGTTTCGTGGTCCGACACCACCATCGCCGTCCGGATCCCGACAGGCGCGGCGACCGGGTACCTGGGCATCGTCCGCGGCTCCTGGGCCACCTCGAACGGCATGTGGGTGGGCGTGCGGTCGGCGCCGCGCGTCACGGGCATCTCCACGAGCACCGCGCGTCCCGGCGACCGGCTGACGATCTACGGCAGCGGGTTCGGCACGGCGCAGGGAGCGGGTTTCGCCGCGGTGTGCGGCGTGCGCGCCGAGGTCGTCTCGTGGTCGGACACCGCGGTGACGGTCGTCGTGCCCGCGGTCACCTCGGCCGGGTATGTGGGCATCTACCAGGGTGGCGTGTCCTCGAACGGCGCGTACTTCGTGCCGCTCGCGCCGTAGTCCGGGCCCGCGGTTCAGCAGCCGGTGGGGTTGCGCAGCGCCTCGACCTCGAACGTGAGCTCCACGGTGTCGCCGATGAGGAAGTCGGCTGCTGCTTCGGCCGGTCCGGTCCACACGACGCCGAAGTCCTTGCGCCGCACGGTCGCGGTCGCCTCGAACCCGAGCCGGCTCGAGCCGTCATCCTCGAGCACCTCGCCGCGCCACGTCACGTCCACAGGGACCGGCCGCGTCACGCCGTGGAGCGTGAGCAGGCCGATCAGCCGCAGGTGGTGCGAGTCCACGACCTGGACCTCGTCCGCGACGAACTCGATGGTGTCGAAGCGGCCGGTGTCCAGGAAGAGCGGGCCCATCGCGAGTTCGTCGCGCGGGGCGTCGCCGGTCTCGAGGCTCGACGGGTCGATGATGATCTCGGCGGTGGAGTCGCTCAGCCCGCCCTCGCCCATGCACACGAACCCGCGCCACGTGCGGAACGTGCCGCGCACACGACTCACCCCGAGATGGTTCACACGGAACCACAGCGTGGAGTAGTGCGGGTCGAAGACCCACTTCTCGCGCATCGCGGACGCCTCCGGGGGAGGGCGGCAGGTCGGTGATGAGCGTAGCACTCCGCACTCGGGTGCGATGGCCGTCCGCGGATGTCGACGGTCGCGGGCGGTTCGCGGCGGCGCCTGTGAGGGCGCGCACGCATTAAGGAAGGGCAAGCGAATGTGCCGTCCGTCACACTGAGAGTGCCGTTCGGCGGAAAGCGAGCAGGCCGCCGGCCATTTGTGATTCTCGTCACTTACGAACTCAAGCGCCGGTGCCGAAAATATGGTCGGCTGTTCCTACCCTTGTGCGCGCACGCGTGCCGGGGCGACAGGAGTCGGGGCTATGGGTCACAAGATCAGGCGGATGGGTCCCCGCGTTCTGCGCGCGGCGCTCGTCTTCGCCATGCTCGCGATAGCGTCGCCCGTGTCTCCGGCCGCGTTCGCCGCGAAGCCGCCGCCGGCCAACCCTGTGCTCAACACGATCTCGGCGCCGTACGGCGCGCCGGGCTCGACGCTCGTGCTGACCGGCTCAGGCTTCGGCCTGCGCCCGTCGGGCGACGACGTCGTCTTCGGCGGGGGCGTCAAGGGCGTCACGTATGCGGAATGGTCCGACACGCGCATCTCGGTCCTCGTGCCGAGCGGCGCGGCACAGGGCGGCGTCTACGTCTACGTCGACAAGGTCTCGAGCAACGCGCTGCCGTTCACGCCGTGGGGTCCGCCCACGCTGAGCGCCGTGACGCCGAACACCTCACCGATCGGATCCCAGGTCGTGCTCACGGGGTCCGGGTTCGGGAGCGCACAAGGGACGTCCACGGTGCGCTTCGCCGGCACGAGCGCGGGTGCGGCGGTGTCGTGGTCCGACACGACGATCACCGTCACCGTGACGTTCCCGGCGGCGCACGACGGC
>VAUM01000354.1 GCA_005774595.1 Actinomycetota bacterium | reverse complement strand
GAGACCCCGAACGGCTGGACCGACCACGTCGATCTTGCCGGAGTCACAGCGAGTTCGGCTGTCACGATCGACATGCTCGCGACTCCGGTGCCCATGGAGCAGCAGGCGCTGCTGCCCGCGGACAAGTTCGTGATCAGGGATCCGCGCCTGCGCCTGCGCATCGTTGCGGGTGCCGATTCCTGGGAAGGCATCCTCGCGCCCGGCGCCTCGTCGCCCGAGGTCGGCGGCGCCGTTGTCACGTTCGAGGACCTGGGGCTGTGGAACCGCTACCTCGTACGTGGCGAGCCTGCCCGGTGGGTGACGTACCTCGGGTTCTGGGTGGCGATCCTGGGAGCAGCGTGGCGCTTCTCCGTGCCGGAGCGCAGGCTCTTGGTCCGGTTCACTGCCGGCGGCGCGGCACGGGTCGTGCTGAGGTCGAGGCCTTGGTCCGGCCCGCACGCTCGGGAGGACGCCGCGCTCACTGAGCGGCTCTCGGAGATGGCCGGTTCAGTGGACGACGATGACGGGAGGTCGGATTCGTGACGAGTGCCGAGGTCATAGCGTTCTGGGCTGCCATCGCGTGCTACGCGCTCGCGACCATCGCCATCATCGCGGGCCTGACGTTCAAGCGGCGAGAGTGGGTGGAGCGCGCGAACCTCGTAGCCGCGATCGGGCTCGCGGCCCATGCCGTGGCGATCGGCGTGCGCTGGTCGGTGAGCGGGCACTTCCCCTACATCGAGGACTACGAGAACGTGCTGGTCGGTGCGTTCGTCATGGCGGGCGCCTATGTGCTGGTCTCGTGGCGATGGAAGGGGCTCGCGGTCTCGGGTGCCCTCGTGCTGCCGGTCGTGCTGATCACCTGCGGCTACGGCATCACTCAGGCCGGTCCGGCGGGTCCCGTGACGCCGCCGTACCAATCCAGCTGGCTCGTGATCCACGTGACGTTCGCGTGGATCACGTACGCGGCGTACTCGATCGTCGCGGGCCTGGCGATCGCGATGCTCCTGCGCGAGCGCGCGGAACGCCGGGGTGTCGAGGCGAAGGGCGTGCCGGCGTGGATCCCGCCGTCGGAGCGTATCGACGACCTGTCGCTGAAGTTCGTGGCATTCGGCTTCCTGAACAACGCGGTCATGATCTCGTCGGGGGCCATCTGGGCGTTCAGGCTGTGGGGCTCGTACTGGAGCTGGGACCCCGTCGAGACATGGTCCCTGCTCACGTGGCTCGCGTACGGTTTCTATCTGCACGCCCGGCTGACGCTCGGGTGGCGCGGGAGACGGCTCGCATGGATCGCAGTGTTCGCGCTGTTCGGCATCATGATGATGTTCTGGGGTGTGCAGCTGGTGCCGTCGAGCTACCATCTGTTCCGCAACCTGGGCGAGACGCTCAACGGCTCGAGCAGGCCGATGTGATGGCGTCGGCCCGGGTCAGCACAGGCGATCCCCGGCCCACTCCGCTCTTGGCCGCCGTGGGGCTCTCGGCGTACCTGCTGTTCACGCTGGAGCTCGTCACGGGGCGCCTGCTGCTGCCGGTGTTCGGGGGCAGCCCCTCGGTGTGGACCACCGCGCTGTGCTTCTACGCAGGCGTCGTGCTCACGGGCTACGCGTATGCGCACGTGCTCGTGACGAAGATGAACGAGCGATCCGCGACGATGGTGCACTGTGCACTGCTGGCCGTCGCGGTCGTTGCGGCGCTGGTCGCCCCGCGCGACGTGGCCGCTCTGCGCTCGGACGGGGTGGCACCGGTCGCCAACGTCCTGTGGGCTCTCGCGGTGCTGTCGGGACTGCCCGCGTTCGTGCTCTCTGCCACGACGCCGCTGCTCTCGGCCAGGTACGCCGAGCATCATGG
>VAUM01000353.1 GCA_005774595.1 Actinomycetota bacterium | reverse complement strand
CTCTTGAACTCCGGATGCCCCTGGTGGCCGACGAACCACGGGTGGTCCGGCAGTTCCACCATCTCGACGAGCCGCTCGTCCGGCGACAGGCCGCTGATCACGAGCCCGGCCTCCACGAGCCGCTCGCGGTACGCGTTGTTCACCTCGTAGCGGTGGCGATGCCGCTCGTAGATGACCTCTTCGCCGTAGCAGTCCCACCCGCGCGTGCCCTCCACGACCTTGCACGGGTACGCGCCGAGGCGCATCGTGCCACCCATCGCGTCGCTGCCGTCATGCTCGCGCATGATGTCGATGACGGGGTGCGCGGTCACCGGGTCGAACTCGGCCGAGTTGGCGCCGTCGAGCCCCGCGACGTGCCGCGCGAACTCGGCCACGGCCACCTGCATGCCGAGGCAGATGCCGAGGTACGGCACGCCGTTCTCGCGCGCGTAGCACGCCGCGCGGATCTTGCCCTCGATGCCGCGGATGCCGAAGCCGCCCGGCACGAGCACGCCGTCCATCTCGCAGAGGATCTGGTCGACCTCTTCGGGCGTGAGTGACTCGGCGTCGACCCAGTGCACGTTGACCTTGTGGTCGTGGAAGATGCCCGCGTGGTCGAGCGCCTCGCTCACCGACAGGTACGCGTCGGGCAGCTGGACGTACTTGCCGACCAGCGCGATGTCGACCGAGTCGGCCAGCGACGCGGAGTGCGCCACGAACCTCTCCCACTCGGCCATGTCGGGCGCGCCGCACTCGAGCTTCATGCGCTCGATGACCATCTCGTCGAGACCCTGCTCGCGCAGACGCAGCGGCACCTCGTAGATAGACCGCGCGTCCTGCGCCGAGACGACCGCCTTGGGGTCCACGTCGCAGAAGAGCGCGATCTTGCGGCGGATGCCCGCGTCGATCGGCCGATCGCTGCGGCACACGATGAAGTCGGGCTGGATACCGATGCTGCGCAGCTCTTTGACCGAGTGCTGCGTCGGCTTGGTCTTCAGTTCCTCGGACGCCGCGATGTAGGGCACGAGCGTCACGTGGATGTAGCAGACGTTGTCGTGCCCGACGTCCTTGCGGATCTGCCGGATCGTCTCGAGGAACGGCAGCGACTCGATGTCGCCGACCGTGCCGCCGACCTCGGTGATCACCACGTCGGGCGCGCCCTCCTCGGACAGCCGGCGGATGCGCTCCTTGATCTCGTTGGTGACGTGCGGAATGACCTGCACCGTCGCGCCGAGGAAGTCGCCGCGGCGCTCGCGGGTCACGATCGAGTGGTAGATCGAGCCGGCGGTCACGTTGCAGTCCCGCGACAGCGACTCGTCGATGAAGCGCTCGTAGTGGCCGAGGTCCAGGTCGGTCTCGGCGCCGTCGTCGGTGACGAACACCTCGCCGTGCTGGAAGGGGGACATCGTGCCCGGATCGACGTTGAGATAGGGGTCGAGCTTCTGGATCTTGACCTTCTGGCCTCGCGCCTTGAGCAGCCGCCCGAGCGACGCTGCCGTGATGCCCTTGCCGAGCGATGAGACGACGCCGCCTGTGACGAATATGTGCTTGGCCATAGGTGTGCCCGCGCCTCCGGTCTCTCGACGAACCCCGCTTGGCATCATAGCGCGCCCCGTCCGTGTGTGGGGCGCTTCATCGGGCGTCTTCCGCGCCCGCGCCGTCCTTCGGCCGCCCAAGGCCGTCGAGCCACGCCAGCCACGCGTGCTTCTCGACCGCCTCGGTCAGCGAATAGCGCTCGGCGAGCAGGTTGAGGACGACCACCACGACCGCGGCCACGTACAGCCCCGGCACCGGCAGCGACAGCGCGAGCGCGAAGCCCGCCAGCGCTCCGGCCGCGTTCGCGCCCGCGTCGCCGAGCATCGCGCGCTCGCGCTC
>VAUM01000352.1 GCA_005774595.1 Actinomycetota bacterium | reverse complement strand
CGGGTGGGGCTGCTCGTGCCGGGATCGCTGGCGCCGGTGGCGGTCTGCACCTCGTCGGGCACGGTCGGCCCGTCGGACTCGCTCGGCAGGGCGGAGGCCGTGACCGTGCTCGCGCGCGACGGCGCGCTGGCCGACGCGGTCGCCACGCAGCTCGGCAACCGCGTGCACGCGCCCGAGGACGTCGACCGTGCGGTCGAGGCGGCGCGCGGGCTGGACGGCGTGCTCGGCGTCGTGGTGCTCCTCGGTGAGCGCATGGGCGCGTGGGGGAACGTACACTTGGTACCGCTCGGCTGAAGGCCTCCGCGGCCCCACAGCGACGAAGGGACGAGAGAGCGCATGGACAGCATCGACGAGTTGGACCTGTACGAGGCCGAGCGCAGGCTCGCGCTCTTCAGCGAGTACCGCGAGATCTCGCGCACGTTCCACTACTACGTCGAGACGGAGCTGCGCGCCTATCTGGCCGACGAGGTCGAGGTCGAGCCGATGAACACGGGCGGGTCGCCGTTCTTCAAGGTGACGCTCAAGGGCGTGTGGGTCTACGAGGCCGAGCGGCCGAACCGGGAGATACCGGAGGCCGTGATCTGGTCGGTCGGCGACGTCCACGTCCAGAAGCTCAAGACCGGGGAGTGACGCGACGCGCCTGCTCCGGTGAGCGGCGCCCGCGGCCGCCGGTCCGGGAGTAC
Source organism: Actinomycetota bacterium (assembly GCA_005774595.1). Taxonomy (NCBI): domain Bacteria; kingdom Bacillati; phylum Actinomycetota; species Actinomycetota bacterium. The sequence continues at coordinate 1,176 of VAUM01000352.1, read as the reverse complement.
CATCGCGCTACGCTCTCCGTCACCCTGGAGAGGGGAGGCCGACATGGGTACGCCCGTTCCGGACCGTCACGCGGCCGTCGGCGTCAGGACCGCGCTGGCCGTGCTCCTCGCGTGCGTCTTCGTCCTGTGCGCCGTCGGCGTGTCGTACTCCGCCGACATCCCGATCGCGACGATCCCGGTCGGTGACGGCCCCTCGGCGGTCGCGGTCGACGTCGTCACCAACGCCGTGTTCGTCACGGACTACAACGACGACGCGGTGACGGTGATCGATGGCGTCAGCGACACCGTGACGGCGACGGTCCCGATGCCGCCCACCGCCACACAGACCTTCCCGATCGCGGTGGTCACCGATCCCACACGAGGACTCGCGTACGTGGCGGACTTCTGGCAGGGCCAGGTCGTCCAGATCTCCGAGCCGGGCTACTCGGTCACCGCGTCCATGCCGGGCGCTGGCTCGCACGGCGAAGCGCCCCGCGCGCTGGCCATCGACCCCGCCTCGACCCCGCCCAAGCTCTACGTCGCCAACTACGGCTCCGACTCCGTCACCGTCCTCAACGCGCTCACGATGGCGCGCATCGCCGAGATACCGGTCGGCGACGCGCCGAGGGCGATCGCCATCTTCACGAGCGCCGGCCGCAGGCGCGTCTTCGTCGGCAACCGCTACACGAACAACGTGACCATCATCGACGGCGACACCGGCTCGGTCGTCGGGACGGTGACGCTCGACGGCCCGCCGAAGGCCATCGCGGTCAACGGCGCCGGGGGCAAGGCCTACGTCACCGTGCCCGCGACGGACCGGGTCTTCGTCATCGGCACGACCGACACGGTCGTCGCGACCATCACCGTCGGCGACAACCCGGTCGGCATCGACTTCCGTTCGTCGCAGTACGGGCTCGTGGCCTGCTACGCCGGCCGTGAGGCCGACGTCATCGATGCGAACACCGACAGCGTGGTGGCGACCGTGCCGACCGGCCCGGGGCCGTTCAACGTGACGGCGGCGCCGCTCGACGCCAAGTGGTACGTGACGAACAAGCTCGGCAGCACGGTCAACGTGGTGAGCAGCGGGTACGGCGTCACGACGGTGGCCGTCGGCGCCGCGCCGTACCAGGTGGCCGTCAACGAGCTGCTCGCTCCGCGCGAGGCGTACTGCTCGAACTTCACGTCGGACACGGTGAC
>VAUM01000351.1 GCA_005774595.1 Actinomycetota bacterium | reverse complement strand
ACTCCGGACCTTGATGCGAAGGTTCTTCGCGCGCCCGACGTGCACGACGCGCCCCTCGGCGTCGCGGAAGACGTAGACGCCGCGCGCGTCGGGCAGGCGGGTGGTCAGCGGCAACGCTTTGGCCAGCGATCCCTGCCCGGCCATGCCGCAGAACGCCGCGACGTCCGCCGCCGTCCGCAGGCCCCGTGCCTCGAGGGCCGGTGTCATTGCGAGGAAGACCTCTCCGGCCGCACGCGCGTCGGCGAGCGCGCGGTGGGTGGGCGTCGACGAGGTGGCGTACCGGGCGGCGAGGTCGCGCAGGTTGTGGCGGTCATCCTCGGGGTGGAGGCGGTTGGCCAGCGACAGCGTGTCGAGCACGGGGCGGGGGAACGCGCGGCCCCACATCACCTCGGACTCGTAGTCGAGGAAGCCGAGGTCGAAGCGGTGGTTGTGCGCGATGAGCACGGCGCCCTCGGCGAAGTCGCGGAACGCTTCGAGCGCCTCGGGCAGCGCGACGGCGCCGAGCAGGATCTCGCGGGTGATGCCGGTGAGCGCCTCGACGGCGGGCGGTACGGGGTCGTTCGGAGCGACGAGCGCGGCGAAGCTGGCGACGAGCCGGCCGCCCTCGATGCGGACGGCGCCGATCTCGATGATGCTGTGGATGCCCGGGCGGGACCCCGTCGTCTCGATGTCGACGGCGACGAAGGCGCCGCGGTCGAGGCGGGTGCCGCTCAGCATGGGCGCGGCGCTCTCCGTGGTCGCAGGCGTGATCTTCCTGCGGGAATCCTAGCACGCGCCGCCTGTCTCGGCCGCGAGAAGCCGTTGCCGCGGGGCGCGGACAGCACTAGGATGTGAACTCCTACGGCAACCACCCCACACCGTTCCTTGCGAGGTGCGACATGGCGTTCCTGATCATCGGGCGCGACACCGAGACCGGCTCGGTCAGCCTGATCACCGACGAGGTCTTCGGCACGCTCAAGCAGGCGCAGAAGGCGCTCGGGGCGCTGCCGCCGAAGATCGTGCGTGCGCACCGTGACGATGACGTGTTCCTGATCGACTTGGACAAGGCCACGCCCGTGTTGCTCGTGGGCGGCGGCGACGAGGACGAGGATGAGGCCGTAGCCGAGGAGGTTGCCGAGGCAGCCGAGGCGGAGGCCGAAGCGCCTGCCGAGGAGGCAGCGGCCGAGGCTGAGCCGGAGGCCGAGCCGGAGGAGGGCGGCCTCGCATCGGCGCTCAAGCGCGCTGCCGACACGATGGAGGGGGAGGGCATCACTCCGCCCGAGTCCGTCGGGCCGCCCGAGTCGCGGGCGAAGCGTCGCGGCGGACGCTCCCGCGCTCCCGAGATCGAGGCGGAGGAGGAGCGCGGCCCGCTGGTCGACGCCCTCGCGCCCGAGATGCTGCTCGCCGGGGTGTCCCCGGGCGACGGCGACACGCAGTGGCCCTGGGAGGCCGCTCCCGCCGCGAAGGGCGAGGAGCCCGAGCCGGAAGAGCCGGTCGAGGAGACCGAGGGCGAGGCGCAAGAGGCCACCGAGGAACCGGAGCCCGAACCGGAACCGGAACCCGAAGCGGTCGTCGAGGAGCCCGAGCCGGAGCCCGAGCCCGAAGCGGTCGCCGAGGAGCCCGAGCCGGAGCCCGAGCCGGAGCCCGAGCCATCAGCCGCCGATACCGAGATCGCCGAGCTCCTCGAAGCGCTGGAGCGTCCCGCGGTGGACGACTCGGACTCGATGATCTCGGTCCCGGACGCCGAGGTCCTCGAAGCGGGCGGCCATGCGGTCGTCGTCGGCGAGTACGCGGACGAGGCGCCGGTCGACGTCGTCGAGCCCGCGGGTGTCGCGGAGCTGGCGCCGGAGATCGCCGATGTCATCCCGGCCGAGGAGCCGCCGGCAC
>VAUM01000350.1 GCA_005774595.1 Actinomycetota bacterium | reverse complement strand
ACACCATGCCGCCCACGGTCACCGTCGTCCCCCCGCCGAACGTGATCGAGGCGCCCGTCGAGCTCACGGTCCCGTCGGACGAGGTGCGCGCCCCGGACGCCCCGCCACCGGCCGTCGCCGGGCCCGAGCTGACGCCGGAGGGCCTCGCCGACAGCGCCGCGAGGCTTGCGCACCTTGCGAGCGAGGCGCGGGCGGGGACCGGGCCGGTCGCCCCCGACATCGCGGCGGCGCTGCGGCAGGGCAACCGGAACGTGCGCACGCTCCTCATCGTCGCGCTCGCGGTGGTCGCGACGTGGTGCTGCTGCTGCACGTCGCCGTGGCTCGCGCTCTTCCCAGGCGACGACGCGGCGATCGAGAGCACCGACGCCACCGTGACGCCCGCATTCCCGCCGGCGGACGTCGTGACCGACACGATCGACCCCGATGCGCTCGCCATGCCGGTCCTGCCGCCAGTCGACGCATCCGCATCGGTGCCCGCGACCGGGTCCGCCGCGGCGACGGCCTCCGGCGCGGAGCCGTACTACGTGGTCATGGCGGCGGCTGCGCCATACGACGTCACCGACGTGGTGCTCGGCACCACCTCCATGCCGGGCGGGGATCCCTACCCGGTTTCCGGGCCCGTGGAGAAGGCCGGCCTCGCCGACGTCACCCTGTCGTTCGTACTGCCCGACACCGTCGCGACAGGGACGATGTTCTCAGGCGAGCTGTACTCGGGCTCGGACGGTGCGAAGCCCGAACTGCTCGAGACCGCGGGCCCGGGAGCGCTCGACCCCGGCTCGGCGCTCGCGCGCTTCAGCGAACCGGAGGGCGGCTGGATGCCGTTCACGGTCTACGAGATCCGCCTGCTCTCCGAGGACCAGCTGATCGCGACCGCGTACTTCGCGATCACGAAGTAGCGCGCCGCCTGCGCGTCACGGCTCGGGGATTCCCCACTCGCTGCAGATGGTCGTCAGCACCGCCGACGCCATGCGGTTCGCGCCGGCCATCGTGAAGTGGATGCCGTCGTCCTTGCGCATGTCGACGAGCTTGCCACGTCCGTCCTGGAGCAGCTCCGAGTAGTTGCCTGAGGCGTCGCTGAACAGCTTCCACGAGTCCACGTAGACCACCGAGGCCGCGCGCTTCTCGGCTTGCGCCCGGTAGACGCGGTTCATCATCTCGTACTTCTTCGCCTGCTTGGCGCTGCGCGGTATCGGCAGCCCGATCCAGTACAGCCGCTGCCCGCCGGCGGTCAGCACGTCCATCGCCTCGCCGACGCGCTCGCCGTACAACGCCTCCCATTCCGGCGTGTAGAGCTTGAGCACCTTGCCCTCGTACTCGACGTCCTGGCCGTCGTTCGCGCCGAACATCGCGATGACCGCCTCGTGCCGCGTCGAGCCCATCTCCCGCCTCAGTTCGGTCGGCCAGTCGTACGCGTCGGGCCGGGAGAGGCCGGTCGCGGACCGGTAGAACCGCTTGCTCTCGATGCAGCCGGTCTTGACCGCGACGTTCACGAACGCCGCCCCGACGTCCATGGACATCGAGTCGCCGCAGATGTAGACGTCGAGCGGGTCGGCGTTGGTCGGGACGCGCGGCGCGGCCCAGCCTGAGCCGGCGGCCTTCGGCGGCGCCACGGCCGTTGGGGTGGCCGCGACGGCGCTGCCCGCACCCTCGTCGACGTCCGCGGACGCGTCCTGCGCGTCCATGAACCCCTGCGACCACCCGCGCAGGCCCTCCCACGCGCGGTCGATGCGCAGCAGGTGGTTCAGCCAGGCGGCCGGCGTGGCGGCGATGACGGCGACGGTCCGCGCCGGACCGACCTTCATCTCCTCGGCGCCCGCCTTGATCTCGTGCGCGGTGAGCAGGCCGCCGATCGCGAGCGCGATCACGATCGCCTCGAG
>VAUM01000349.1 GCA_005774595.1 Actinomycetota bacterium | reverse complement strand
CCGCCAAGGACGTCGGGATCGAGGTCGCGAACGCGAAGGTCGCGCAGGCCACCGTCGTCGCGCCGTGCAGCGGCATCGTCACCGAGGCCCGCCGGGCCGGCACGCTCGCCATGGCGGGCGCGCCGCTCGTGCGCGTCCGCGCCGACGGCCCCACCCGCGTCGACACGTTCGTCACCCCCGAGCAGCTCGCCGAGGTGCGGCTCGGCGTCGCGGCGGAGGTCGGCTTCGACTCGAACGCCGCCGGCGCACCGCTTCCCGGCCGCGTCACCCGCATCGCGGAGACCGCCGAGTTCCCGCCGACCTCGCTGGCCACGCCCATCGTCCACATGACGCGCGTCGTGCGCGTGACCGTGACGATCGACGACGGCGGCTGGGCCCCGCCCGGCACCCCCGTCGACGTCACCTTGCTGACCGGATCCGGGACGTAGGGCCGCGAGAAGCGGCCGCACGCACGAGACAGGAGCACCGCCATGAACAAGAAGCCCGTCATCGCCGTGGTCGTGGTGGCCGCGCTCGCCACCGCGGGCTACTTCGGCTGGCGCGCGTACTCCGGCGGCAGCGGCGCCGGCGAGGACGCGCTCGGCGGCAGCGGCACCATCGAGAGCGACCGCATCGCCGTCACGTCACAGGTCGCCGGGCGCATCGTGTCGGTGCCCGCCGATGAGGGCGCCCCCGTGAAGAAGGGCGACACCCTCTTCAAGCTCGACACCGCCGTGCTCGCCCTGCAGGTGAAGCAGGCCGAGGCGGGTGTGGCCGCCGCGAAGGCGAGCCACGACAACGCCGTCGATGAGAACGGCTCGAGCTCGCCGGAGGCCGCCGCGGCCAAGGCGCAGCTCGACCAGGCGAACGTCGCGCTGTCGATGGCCAAGGTCCAGCTCGGGTACGCCACCGTCACCTCGCCGGTCGACGGGGCGGTGACCGCGATCGCCGCGCGCGCCGGCGAGAACGCGGTGCCCGGCAGCACGCTGGCGGTCGTGAGCGACCCGGCGAGCCTCACCGTGACGATCTACGTGGCGGAGGGCCGCATCGGCGAGGTGAAGGTCGGCCAGGAGGGTGTGCTGACCACCGACTCGACCGACAAGGAGTACGCCGCCGAGGTCGTCTTCGTCGCGAGCCAGGCCGAGTTCACGCCCGCGTCGATCGAGACGAAGGACCAGCGCGTGAAGCTCGTCTACCAGGTCAAGCTGCGCATCACCGGAGCCGACGGCGCGCTCAAGGCGGGCATGCCCGCGGACGTGGCGCTGCGGTGACCCTCGCGTCCGACAGCGCGTCCGGCCCCGAGCTTGCGATCGACTCTCGCGACCTGCGCCGCGTCTTCCGCTCGCGCGAGTCCGGCGACGTGGTCGCGGTCGACGGCGTCACGCTCGCCGTGCCGCGCGGCAGCGTCTTCGGCCTCATCGGGCCGGACGGCGCCGGCAAGTCGACGCTCATCCGCATGCTCACGACCGTGCTCATGCCCACGGACGGCGACGCGCTCGTCTTCGGCCGCTCGGTCGTCTCCGACCAGTACGCCGTCAAGCCGCGCATCGGCTACATGTCGCAGCAGTTCTCGCTCTACGGCGACCTCACCGTGCGCGAGAACCTCGACTTCTTCGCCGAGCTGCGCGGCGTGCCCCGAGCCGAGATGGACGCGCGTGCCGAGCGCTTGCTCGAGTTCGCGGGCCTCACCGAGTTCGCGAAGCGCCAGGCGCAGTACCTGTCGGGCGGCATGAAGCAGAAGCTCGCGCTCGCCGCCACGCTCATCTCCGAGCCGGACCTGCTCTTCCTCGACGAGCCGACCACCGGCGTCGACCCGGTGTCGCGCCGGGAGTTCTGGCGCATCATCTCGGGCCTGCACCGGCGCGGCATCACCGTCTTCGTCGCCACACCGTACATGGAC
>VAUM01000348.1 GCA_005774595.1 Actinomycetota bacterium | reverse complement strand
TCACCCGCCAGCGCGGTCTCGACCGCATCGCGCAGGTCGTCGGCGAGCGCGCCGGCCATGAAGCCGAGCCGCCCGAGGTTCACCCCGAGCACCGGCGAGTCCGCCTCGCCGAGCAGGTGCACCGCCTTGAGGATGGTGCCGTCCCCGCCGAGCGCGACCACGAGCCCGGGCTCGCCGATCTCCGAGCGCGACACGCCCGCGTCCGGCAGGCCGCACGCCTCGGCGTCCTCGGCAGCCAGCACGGCCTCGTACCCGGCGCCCGCGAGCCACGTGGTGAGCTCGCCGACCGCGCTCACGGAGCGCTCGCTGTTCACGTTCGGCACCAGCAGGACCCTCACGCGCATCACCCCAGCGTCTCGTGCGCCTCGGCGACGACCTCCGCCGCCGTGGCGTCCGGCGCGGGCCCCTCAAGCTGCACCCGCACCCAGAACTCGATGTTACCCTCCGGGCCCTTCACGGGCGAGAAGGTGCGCCCCGTGACCACCCAGCCCAGTTCAGCGACCGCGGCGTCGACCGACTCGAGCACCTCCGTGTGCGCGCCCGGGTCGGAGACCACGCCCCGTTTTCCCACACGGCCCTTACCGATCTCGAACTGAGGTTTCACCAAACCGAGCATCTGCCCGTCGCGCTCGCCCGCCCCACCTCCGCTCACCAGCGCGAGGACCTGCGGCAGCACCTTCGCCAGCGCGATGAACGACACGTCCACCACCGCGAGGTCGAACGGCGCTCCGAGCGCGGCCGGGTCCGCTTGTCGGATGTTGGTGCGCTCGAACACCGCAACGCGCGGGTCATTCCGCAGCTCCCACGCGAGCTGTCCGTAGCCGACGTCGACCGCGCAGACGGACGCGGCGCCTCGCGAGAGCAGGCAGTCGGTGAACCCCCCGGTCGACGCGCCGACGTCCACACAGCGCAGCCCCGTGACGTCCGTGCCGAACGCGTCGAGCGCGCCCGCGAGCTTCAGGCCGCCGCGCGAGACGAACCGCGGGTGCTCGGCGATCTCGAACTCGGCGTCCTCGTCCACGATCTCGCCGGCCTTGGCGACCCTGACGCCCGCGACCCGCACCTCGCCCGCCAGGATGGCGGCGCGGGCCTGCGCCGCGCTGGGGAACAGCCCCCTAGCGGCCAGGACGGCGTCGGCGCGAGCGCGGCCCATCGGGTGCGTCCTCCTCGGCGGGGAGCGGCGAGATGCCGTCGACGTCCATGAGGCGCCCGAGCACGGCGCCGCGCACGGCCTCCGGCGTGAGGCCCACGTCGCCGAGCAGACGCGACGTCGCCCCGTGCGTCACGAAGCAGTCCGGGATGGCGAGGCGCAGGACCGGCGTGGTCGACCCCAGGTCGGAGAGCGCCTCGAGCACCGCGGCGCCGAAGCCGCCGAGGCCGGTGTTCTCCTCGAGCGTGACCACGAGACGGCGCTCCGAGGCACGCGCGACGGCCTCCATGTCGAGCGGCTTGACCCAGCGCATGTTGACCACCGATGCGGACACGCCGTCGGTGGAGAGCATCTCGGCGACCTTGTCGGCCACCTGCACCATGCGGCCGACCGCGAGGATCGAAACGTCGGTCCCGTCGCGCCGCAGCTGCGCGGCGCCCACCTCCAGCAGCCGCGGCGTGTTCGGGACCGGGACGCCGGGCCCTGTCCCGCGCGGATAGCGGATCGCGACCGGGCCCTCGGCCTTGAGCGCGGTATGGAGCATGTCCACGAGCTCGGCCTCGTCGGCCGGCGCCATCACCGTCATGTTCGGGACGCTGCGCAGGTAGGTGAGGTCGAACACGCCGTGATGAGTCGGCCCGTCCTCGCCCACGAGCCCGGCGCGGTCGACGCAGAAGACCACATGGAGCCCCTGGAGCGCGACGTCCATGACGAGCTGGTCGTACGCGCGCTGCAGGAACGTCGAGTAG
>VAUM01000347.1 GCA_005774595.1 Actinomycetota bacterium | reverse complement strand
CTCCGACTCCGTCGCCGAGGACCCCGCCGCGTTCACCGTGCCGACGAAGCGCCAGCCTACGCCTGAGGAGATGGAGCAGCTGCTCTTCGCGCTCAAGGTGGTCAAGAGCGTGAAGAGCAACGCGATCCTGCTGGCGAAGGACTTCGCGAGCGTGGGCGTGGGCGCCGGCCAGATGAACCGCGTCAACTCGGCGCGCATCGCGTGCGAGCAGGCCGGCGAGAAGGCCGAGGGCGCCGTGTGCGCGAGCGACGCGTTCCTGCCGTTCCCGGACACGCTCGAGGTCGTGGCCGCCGCCGGCGTGACCGCGCTGATCCAGCCGGGCGGCTCGGTCCGCGACGAGGAGGCCATCGCCAAGGCCGACGAGCTCGGCGTCGCGATGGTGTTCACGGGGCACCGCCACTTCCGGCACTAGATCGGCGCCGGGTCACATTCCCGATAGTCCGCGTTAGGACCTTCTTGCGAACCTGTATTCGGACTCGTTGCCGAAAGGGGTTCGCGTGCCTACCATCACGGATATGACGAAGTACTTCACCATCACCGACGCCAAGGCGCATCTGAACGAGATTGTCGACGCCCTCGACGGCGCGACCGAGGAGGTCGTGATAACGCGAAACGGCAAGCCCGTCGCAGTGTTCATGAGCATGAGCGACTATCAGGGCTTGCTCGAGACGCTGGACATCATGCGCACCCCGGGTGCCGTCGAAGAGATCAAGGCGGCCGAGGACCGCATCGCCGCCGGTGACTACATCACGGGTGAGGCGCTCCGGGCCAAGTACCTGCCCAAGGACTGACCCGTGCTGCCATATGCGCTGCGCACGGATGCGGCCGTCGACCGCTCCCTCGAACGCATGCCGGATCGGGTCGCGGCGGCGTGCGTCGAGTTCATCACCGGCCCGCTGCTGCGAGACCCGTGGAGACGCGGCAAGCCCCTATCGGGGGAGCTCGCCGGGCGGCGATGCGCTCGTCTCGACGCGTTCCGCATCGTCTACGTCATCGATGAGGGCACGCATGTCGTGCACGTGACCCGCATCGAGCACAGCGCCGACGCCTACCGACCCCGTTGACGCGCTACACTCGGCCCAGCCGCATGTCAGGCCGCGTCCGCGCGGGCATCCAGCGGTGACTCCCGGCACCTCGGAGGCGCCTCGTGATGCTCGTGCTCGCCCCATCATCCGCGCGCGGCTGGTTCGGCGGCCGCGCTCTCGCCGCGGGACCCGTGGCGCGCGTGACGCCACGGCTCACCGCCCGAGAGGCCGGCGACGCGCTGGAGCGCACGTTCTCGGGCGCCGGTCCGGCGCTCGCCGCGGCGCTCATCACGTACGAGTGCGAGGCGACCGTCCTCGAGTACGACGCGCTCGGAGCGCCATCTGTGCCGAACGCGTCGCCCGTCACTCCCGACGCCCCGCTCGTGCTCGACCCGCGAATGGCCGAGGCGGATGCGTACCGCTCGGGGGTCGACGCGGTCCGCGAGCGGATCGGCGCCGGCGACGTGTACGTGCTCAACCTCACGCACGCCGTGACCGGCCGCGCCGCACTCCCGCCGCGCGACACGTTCGCGGCGCTGCTCGCGCGGGCCGGCTCGGACATGTCTGCGTATCTCGAGCTGCCGGGGCTCGCGCTGGCGTCGGTGTCCCCCGAGCGGTTCCTGCGCGTGCGCGCCGAGGCCGACGGGCGCGTCGTCGAAGTGTGCCCGATCAAGGGCACGCGCCCGCGCGGGGAGACGCCCGAGGCGGACGCCGCGCTCGCCGCGGACCTGCTCGCCGACCCGAAGGAGCGCGCCGAGCACGTCATGGTCGTCGACCTGGAGCGCAACGACCTCGGGCGCGTGTGCGAGCCGGGCAGCGTCGCCGTCGACCCGCTCTACGAGGTCGTGCCGACGCCCTACTGTCACCAGCTCGTCTCGAC
>VAUM01000346.1 GCA_005774595.1 Actinomycetota bacterium | reverse complement strand
GCGTGGGCGAGCGGGCGCCGGGAGAAGGCGATCGACCGCGGCACGGCGATCGTCGGCCTGCTCGCGGGCAGCGCGGGCGCCGCGGGCGCGAGGCTGATCGCCACCGCGAACGAGTCCGGCGCGGTCGAGTGGCGCGGACTGCACCGCGCCGTGTACCACCCCGCGCAGCGCGTGATCTCGGTGCGCAACTCGTGGCGTACGGTCGTGCGGCTCTACTGCACGCCCGCGAACTACGGCTCCGTGGCCGCGATCGTGGGCGACGGGCTGGCCCGCGGCGCGGCGGAGCGGGTGGCGTCCCCGGCGCCGAAGCGGTCCGCGTGGGTCGTCGCCGCGTGGATCGCCGGATCGCTGATCGCCACCGTGCTGTCGTTCGTGTGGGAGTTCCGGCCCGGTGAGCTCGCCGTGTGGGCGACCTGCGCCGGCGTCTTCACCTGCCTGTCCGGCTTGACCGCGGGCTGCGCGCGCCGCATCTTCGCGCTGTTCGCGCTGCCGTGCGTGACGCTCGCCCAGCTGCTGCTCGTCGCCGCGGGCGTCGAGCCGTTCGATCCGATGTTCGGCGGCACCGCGCTGACGCTCACGCTCGACACGGGCGCGTGGGTCACCTCGCTCGCCGCGCTCGGAGCGCTCGGGCTGGCGTCCCTCGCGCTGCTCGTCTGGCCCCAGCCGAAGGCGCCCGCGGAGTAAGACCGCGTTTCGATCCCGGTAAGTCCGGCGCGCTACGCTCGTTCCGAAGCCCCGGTGAGAGGAGCGCGCGTGGGTGGTATCATATCGGTATCAGTACCGGCCGACTCCCTGGAGGCCGCGATGGCCGACTTCCTCGTCCGCAACATCCCCGAGCACGTGCTCGAGCGCCTGCGTGAGCGCGCGGCGCGCAACGGCCGGTCGCTGCAGGCCGAGGTCCAGGCGACGCTCGCGGCGTCCGTGAAGCCGTCGCGCGAGGAGTGGCTCGCGCGCCTGCGGGCGCACGACGCGATGTTCGAGGGGCGCTTCCCGGAGGGCGCCGCAGTCGAACTCATCCGCGAGACCAGAGACGAGCGATGAGGCGGCTGACACTCGACGCCAGCGCACTGATCGTCCGGCTTCTGCGTGAGCCTCGCGCGGAGGCGGTCGAGGCACTCGCGGGCTCGGGCACGACGCTCGCGGCCCCCGACCTCCTCATCCTCGAGTCCGCGAACGCGATCTGGAAGGCTGCGCGTCGGGCGGACCTCGGCGAGGCGGAGTGCGACGAGCTCCTCGCGGAGGTCATGTCCTTCGACGTCGACCTCCACCCGTCCGCACCGCTGGCCCCAGCAGCGCTGCGGCTCGCGCGCGAGATCGGTGAGACCGTCTACGACTGCCTGTACCTCGTGCTGGCGATCGACGAGGACGCGCCGCTGCTGACCGCGGACCGCCGGCTCGTCGACAAAGCACGCGCGACCGGCCTCGGCGAGCACGTGGTGTGGATCGGCGAGACGGGGTAGGGCACACGGCGAGCGGGTCCTACGGCACCTCGAACCGCGCCGAGCTCCCCGTCGCGCCGCCTGTCACGACCAGCCGCGCAGCGATGACCTCACGCAGTTCGGGGACGTGCGAGATGATGCCGACCAGCCGGCCGCTCGCCTGCAGCTGCATCAGCGCGTCCATCGCGAGCTGGAGCGAGTCGGGATCGAGTGCGCCGAACCCCTCGTCGACGAAGATCGTGTCGAGCGGCGTCGCGCCCGCGTGCTGCTGCACCGTCTCGGCGAGCCCGAGCGCGAGCGACAGCGCCGCGAGGAAGCTCTCACCGCCGGACAGCGTCACCGCTGAGCGCGACGTGCCCGAGAACTCGTCGAACACGGCCAGGTCCAAGCCCGCCGGCCGGTTCTTGCGCGAACCCTCGCGCTGCCGCTCCAGCCGGTAGCGGCCCTTGCTCATCGCCTGGAGCCGCCTGC
>VAUM01000345.1 GCA_005774595.1 Actinomycetota bacterium | reverse complement strand
GTCGACGGTGACCACGTTCGAGTCGGCCGTGCCGTCGTTGGCGTGGTAGGTGAAGGAGTCGCTGCCGTTCCAGTCCGCGTCCGGCACGTACACGAACGAGCCGTCGGCGTTCAGCGTGAGCGTGCCGTTGGACACGCCGGTGTCGAGCACGGCGTCGAGCGGGTCGCCGTCGATGTCGGTGTCGTTCACGAGCACGCCCGGCGCCGCGACGGTGAGCGTCGTGTCCTCCGCGGTCGAGTAGGCGTCATCGGCGGCGACCGGGGCGTCGTTGACCGGGTTCACGGTGACGGTCACGGTCGCAGCGGTCGGTGAGTCGTCGGTGCCGTCGTTGCAGTAGTAGGTGAACGAGTCGGTGCCGTACCAGTCGGCGTCCGGTGTGTAGAGGAACGACCCGTCGGCGAGCAGCACGAGCGTGCCGTGGTCAACATCGGCGACGAGCACCGCGCTGAGCGGATCGCCCTCGATGTCGGTGTCGTTGCCGAGCACGCCGGGAGCGGCGATCACGAGCGGCGTGTCCTCGTCGGTGGTGTACGCATCGTCGACAGCGACCGGGGCGTCGTTGACCGGGGTCACCGTGATGTCGACGGTGGCGACGTTGGACAGGTCATTACCGTCGTCGGCCTGGTAGGTGAAGGAGTCGGATCCGTACCAGTCCGCATCCGGCACGTAGGTGAACGAGCCGTCGGCGTTCAGGGTGAGCGCGCCGTGGGCGGGCCCGAGGACGAGCGCGGCCGTCAGCGGGTCGCTCTCGGTGTCGGTGTCGTTGGTCAGCACGCCCGGAGCTGCGATGGTCAGCGTGGTGTCCTCGGCGGTGGAGTAGGAGTCGGCCACGGCGACAGGCGCGTCGTTGACCGGGCCGACCGTGATGTCGACGGTGACGATGTTCGAGTCGGCCGTGCCGTCGTTGGCGTGGTAGGTGAAGCTGTCGGAGCCGTTCCAGTCCGCGTCAGGCACGTAGGTGAAGCTGCCGTCGGCGTTCAGGGTGAGCGTGCCGTTGGACACGTCGGTGTCGAGCACCGCGTCGAGCGGGTCGCCGTCGATGTCGGTGTCGTTGGTCAGCACGCCGAGCGCCGCGACCGTGAGCGTCGTGTCCTCGGCGACTGAGTACGCGTCGTCGGCGGCGACCGGAGCATCGTTGACCGGGCCGACCGTGATGTCGACGGTGACGATGTTCGAGTCGGCCGTGCCGTCGTTGGCGTGGTAGGTGAAGCTGTCGGAGCCGTTCCAGTCCGCGTCAGGCACGTAGGTGAAGCTGCCGTCGGCGTTCAGGGTGAGCGTGCCGTTGGACACGTCGGTGTCGAGCACGGCGTCGAGCGGATCGCCGTCGACGTCGGTGTCGTTTCCGAGCACGCCCGGAGCGGCGACCGTGAGCGTCGTGTCCTCAGCGGTGCTGTAGGAGTCCGCGCCCGCCACCGGCGCGTCATTGACGGGCGTCACCGCGATCCAGACCGTCGCGACGTTCGAGTCGTCGAAACCGTCGTTGCAGTAGTAGGTGAACGAGTCGGTGCCGTTCCAGTCGGCGTCCGGGGTGTAGAGGAACGACCCGTCGGCGAGCAGCACGAGCGTGCCGTTCGCCACGTCGGCGACGAGCACGGCGTTCAGCGGATCGCCCTCTATGTCGGTGTCGTTGCCGAGAACACCCGGCGCGGCAATCACAAGCGGCGTGTCCTCGTCGGTCGTGTACGCGTCGTCCGCGGCGACCGGAGCGTCGTTCACGGGGGTGACGGTGATGTCGACCGTGGCGACGTTGGACAGGTCGGCACCGTCGTCGGCCTGGTAGGTGAACGAGTCGGGGCCGTTCCAGTCCGCGTCCGGCACGTAGGTGAACGAGCCGTCGGCGTTCAGAGTGAGCGTGCCGTGGGCGGGGCCGAGGACGAGTGCGGCCGTCAGCGGGTCGCTCTCGGTATCGGTGTCGTTGGCCA
>VAUM01000344.1 GCA_005774595.1 Actinomycetota bacterium | reverse complement strand
GAGGTGTACGCGGACCTCGCGACGCCGATCAGCGCGTTCATGGCGCTTTCAGAGGGCGCCGAGCACGCGTTTCTGCTGGAGAGCGTGATCGGGGGCGAGCGGCTCGGCCGCTTCAGCTTTCTCGGGGTTGGGGATCGCGAGGTCATCACCGCGCGCGGCAGCGAGGTCGTCGTCGAGAACGGTGGCGTCACCGGGGAGCGCGCCGAAGATCCGCTTCGGGTCGTGCCGCGCCAGCTCAAGGCCGGTCGCGTCGCGCGAGTGCCCGGGCTGCCGCTGTTTGTCGGCGGTGCCGTGGGCTACGTGGGCTACGAGGCGACGTCGACGTTCGAGCGGGTTCCTCGGCACGAGAACGACGAGCTTGGCGTGCCCGATATGTGCTTCATGCTCGCCGACGTCGTGGTCGCCTTCGACCACGCGCGCCGCGTGATGCAGGTCATCGCCCCCGTGCGCCCCGGCGGCGCACCGGAGGCCGCGTACGACGCCGCGCTCGCCCGGATCGACACCTACCTGCGCCGCATCGACGAGGGTCCGCGCGGCGCGGAGCTCGGCGAGGTGGGCATCGCGCGCGAGGTCCCGATGACCGAGCACACCGGGCACGACGCCTTCGTCGGCGCCGTCGACACAGCCAAGGAGCACATCGCCGCGGGCGACATCTTCCAAGTCGTGCTCTCGCAGCGGTTCAGCGCGCCGTACGACGGCGACGGCATGGACCTGTACCGGGTCTTGCGCGCGGTCAACCCGAGCCCGTACATGTTCTACCTGCGCACCCGCGACGTGACGCTCGTCGGGTCGTCACCTGAGCCGCTCGTGCGCGTCGAGGACGACCGCGTGCTCACGCGGCCGCTCGCCGGCACGCGGCCGCGCGGGGCCGACGCGAACGAGGACGGCCGCCTGCGCGCCGACCTGCTCGCCGACGAGAAGGAGCGCGCCGAGCACGTCATGCTGGTCGACCTCGGGCGCAACGACCTCGGCCGGGTGTGCGCGCCCGGGACGGTGAAGGTCGACGAACTCATGGAGGTCGAGTACTACTCACACGTCATGCACATCGTGAGCAACGTCACCGGCACGCTGGCAGACGGGCGCGACGCGTTCGACGCGCTGCGCGCGACGTTCCCGGCCGGCACCGTGAGCGGCGCCCCGAAGGTGCGCGCGATGGAGATCATCGCGGACCTCGAGCCGGCGGCGCGCGGGCCGTACGCCGGTACCGTGGGCTACTTCGGCCTCGACGGCGCGATGGACATGTGCATCACGATCCGCACCTTCGTGCTCGCCGGCGGCCGCGCGTACCTGCAGTCGGGCGCCGGGATCGTCGCGGACTCCGACCCGGAGCGCGAGTACGAGGAGTGCCTGCACAAGGCGCGTGCACTGCACCGGGCGCTCGAGCTCGCGGCGGGCATGCACGGGCAGACAGCATCCCCGGCCGGAAGCGAGGTGCGGCCGTGATCCTCGTCATCGACAACTACGACTCGTTCACCTACAACCTCGTCCAGCTGCTCGCCGCGCTCGGGGCTTCGGTCGAGGTGCGCCGCAACGACGCGGTGACGGCCGAGGAGGCGCTCGCGCTCTCACCGCGCGGCGTCGTGATCTCTCCGGGCCCGGGCACGCCCGACGACGCGGGCGTCTCGCGCGACGTCATCCGCGCCGCCGCGGCCGCCGGCGTGCCGGTGCTCGGCGTGTGCCTCGGGCACCAATGCATCGCCGAGGTGTACGGCGGGACGATCTGCCGGGCGCCCAAGCCGGTCCACGGCAAGACCGACGAGATCGGCCACGACGGGGCCGGCCTGTTCGCCGGCATCCCGAGCCCGTTCACCGCGACGCGCTACCACTCGCTGTGCGTCGACGCGGACAGCGTGCCCGAGGCCCTCGAGGTCCAGGCGACGACCCAAGACGGCGTCGTGATGGCGCTGCGGCACCGCGAGCTGCCTGTCTTCGGCGTGCAGTTC
>VAUM01000343.1 GCA_005774595.1 Actinomycetota bacterium | reverse complement strand
GCTCAGGCATACCGCTCTGGCGCTCGCCGAGCATCTGGCCCTCGCCTCGCAGCTCGAGGTCCGCCTCGGCCAGCTCGAACCCGTCGGTGAGCGTGGCGATCGCCTGCATACGCTTGCGACCCTCGTCGGTCCTGGCATCGGCGAACAGCAGGAACGTGCCCGGTTCCTCTCCCCTGCCGATGCGGCCGCGCAACTGGTGGAGCTGGGACAACCCGAACCGCTCGGCGTCCTCCACGATCATGACGGTCGCGTTGGGAACGTCGATGCCGACCTCGATCACGGTGGTCGCCACGAGCACGTCGATGGTGCCCGCCCGGAACGACTCCATGACCGCCGCCTTGTCGGCCGCTTTCATCCTGCCGGTGAGAAGGCCGACCCGCAGCCTCGGGAAGACGCGCTCCTTCAGGCGCTCCGCCTCGCGCACGGCGGCCTTTGCCTCGGTCACGTCGGACTCGTCGACCATGGCGCAGACCACGTACGCCTGGTGCCCGTCGCGCACTGCGGCGCGGACGGCCTCGTACGCGTCCTCGCGGCCGCTCGAGGGCACGACGCGCGTGGTGATGTGCTCGCCCGGCGACCTGCCTTGCGGCCGCTCGCGCACCACGCTCGAGTCCAGGTCGCCGTAGAGCGTCAGCGCGAGGCTGCGCGGTATGGGCGTCGCCGTCATGACGAGCAGGTCGGCGGCGCGGCCCTTCGCGCGCAGGCCGAGCCGCTGGCTGACCCCGAAGCGGTGCTGCTCGTCGACGATGGCGAGCGTGAGGTCCCTGAAGGCCACGCACTCCTCGAGCAATGCGTGCGTGCCGAAGACCGCCTGCACGTCGCCCACGGCGATCGCCTCGAGGACCGCGCGCCGCTCGGCCGCCTTCGTCGAGCCGGTGAGAAGGGCCGTGCGCACGCCCGCCGCCTCAAGGAGCGGAGCGAGCTTGAGCGCGTACTGCGTCGCCAGGACCTCGGTGGGCGCCATCATGGCCGCCTGCGAGCCGGTGTCGGCCGCCGCCGCGAGCGCGAAGCCCGCGACGATGGTCTTGCCGCTGCCCACGTCGCCGAGGAGCATGCGGTTCATCGGGCGCGGGCGTGCCATGTCGGCGAGGATGCCGCGCACCGCGTCCTCCTGGTCGCCGGTGAGCCGGAACGGCAGCACCGCTCGCAGCGCAGCCACGGCGGGCCCGTCCGTGACGTGTGCCGTCCCGTCGAGCTCGTCGACCATCTCGTGGCGCCTCACGAGCATGCCGAGGCGCACGTCGAGGAGTTCCTCGTACGCCAGCCGCCTGCGCGCGGCGGCGAGGTCGTCCGACGATGCCGGGAAGTGGATGGCGCGCAGCGCTGCGGCGAGCGGGAGCAGCCCGCGGGCCCGCCGGACCGACGCCGGCAGCGGGTCGGGCACGTCGCCGTAGGCGTCGAGCGCCTCGGTCACCAGGCGGCGTATCCAGTTCGTCGAGAGGCTCTCGGTGGCGCGGTGCACCGGCAGGATGCGCGCGAGCCCCTCGGGACCCGAGTCGTCCGCGAGCTTCTCGACGAACGGGTTGCGGATCTGCTTCATGCCGTAGTCGAGCTGCACGCGGCCGGCGAACGCGACGCGCTCCCCCACCATGAACCGCTGCTGCACGTACGGCTGGTTGAACCAGACGCCCAGCAGCGTGCCGGTGCCATCGGTGAGCGCGACCTCGGTGATGGTGAGGCGCGGGCGCGGCTTCTTGACGCGGACCTCGTGGACCGTGCCGACCACGGTCGCGTCCGCGTCGACGCGCACGCGCGCGAGCGACTCGGTCGCCGACAGGTCGAGGTAGCGGAACGGGTAGTGGCGCAGCAGCCCGTCGACGGTCGTGACGCCGATCTTGCGGAGCGCGTCCGCACGCGGGCCGTCCACGAAGCGGACTGCGGTCACGTCGAGCGCACTCGCCGCCAGCGCGGCGAAGCGGTCACGGCCGTCGGCGGCCGTCACGA
>VAUM01000342.1 GCA_005774595.1 Actinomycetota bacterium | reverse complement strand
GATCCAGGTAGACCGTCCGCTCGCCGATCGCGGCGAGGTCGGGGAGCGCCTCAGGCATCGGTCCCCGAGGGCGCCGCGGGATGCCCCTCGCCCGCCATCATGCCGACCGCGTGCTCGAGCTGCGGGGCGATGACCGCGAACGTCTCGCGGACCGCCTTCTCGCTGCCCGGGAGGTTGATGACGAGCGTCGTCCCCCTGACAGCGGCGACGGCGCGCGAGAGCATCGCGCGGCCGGTGACCTTGAGCGACTCGGAGCGGATGGCCTCGGCGATGCCCGGGACCTCGCGGTCGCACACGTCGATCGTCGCCTCTGGCGTGACGTCTCGCGGGCCGAGGCCGGTGCCGCCGGTCGTGAGCACGACGTCCGCCTCGTCCACGTCGCACAGTTCGATGAGCGACGCCTCGATGGACTCCTGGTCGTCCTTGCACAGGTGGTACCCGACGACGCTCCACCCCTGCGCCTCCGCCAGCGCAATGAGCGCCCTGCCGGACGTGTCGTCCGCCTCGCCGCCCGCGCGCGAGTCGGACGCGGTCAGGACCCCGATCCTCAGTTCGGCCACGTCACTCCCCCGTCCCGAAGCCGGCCTTCTCGGCGCGCTCGATGAGCGCCGCCTCCTTGGCCTTCTCCTCCTCGAGCTCCCGCACAGCCGCGGGAGGCGTGCGGTCGCACGTACCGTCGCCGAGCGCGACGACGCGCACCTCGTCGCCTACTGCCACGTCACCGGCCGCGCGTACGACGGCGAAGACGCCCTCCCGGGGCATCACGCAGTCGCCGGCCTGGTAGTAGATGGCGCACTTCGTGTGACACACCTTGCCGATCTGGCTGATCTCGAGAACCACGTCATCGCCGACCTCGAGCAAACTGCCGACGGGCAGAGCGGTCAGGTCGAGGCCGACGGTGGTGACGTTCTCGGCGAAGTCGCCGGCGCCGACCGAAAGGCCGGCGGCGACCATCTTGTCGATGGACTCCTGAGCGAGCAGCGATACCTGGCGGTGCCAGTCGCCGGCGTGGGCGTCGCCCTCGAAGCCGCGATCGAGCACGAGCGTGCCGCGCGTGCCGGGCGTCTTGCGAACGGTCTTCCTCGCCGAGAGGTTCACGGAGACCACGCGCCCGGACGCGAGCGGTGCGGCGGCCGAATCGCTCACGAGTCCTCCCCGCGGGTCCAGGCGCCGGAAGCGCCACCCTCCTTGGACAGCAGCATGAGGTCGGTGACGACCATGCCACGGTCCACCGCCTTGCACATATCATACAGAGTGAGCGCCGCCGCCGACGCGGCGGCCAGCGCCTCCATCTCGACGCCGGTCTTCCCGTCGGTCTCGGCCGTCGCGACGATCCGGATGCCGTCGGCCTCGGCGGAGAGTCCGACGCTCGCGTGCGTCAGAGGCAGCGGGTGGCACAGCGGGATGAGGTCGCTCGTGCGCTTGGCCGCCATGATGCCCGCGATGCGGGCAGCCGCGAACACGTCGCCCTTGGGGGCGCGGCCCTCGGCGATCATGGCGAGCGTCTCTGGGCGCATGCGCACGAACGCGCCCGCGACCGCGCGCCGGTGCGTCACCGGCTTGCCGGCGACGTCGACCATGCGCGCCGCGCCTGCGGCGTCGACATGGGTGAGGTGCGAAGGGTCGTCGTCGATGCGCGCCATGGGAAGCCTCATCCTCCGATCTGGGACATGCGCCGGGTCGTGCCCATGCGCATCTCGTGACCCTCGGGCTTGCGGGAGAGCGCCTCGCGGATGACCGCGCAGACGTCGTCCTCGGTGCCGGAACGCAGCACTCCGCGCACGTCGAGCTCCTCATCCGAGAAGAGGCACGGACGCAGGCGCCCGTCGGCGGTCAGGCGCAGTCGGTTGCACTCCCCGCAGAAGTGGTGCGAGAGCGGCGAGATCACCCCGATGGTGCCGGGCGCGCCCGGGAAGCGGTAGTAGCGGGCCGGACCCCAGCCGCCGG
>VAUM01000341.1 GCA_005774595.1 Actinomycetota bacterium | reverse complement strand
CTCGGCGAGCACGATCACGCGGTCCTCGCCGCCGAACGTCACCTTCGACGCCTTCGGCGGGTTCACACACACGCCGTACGACTTCGAGGCGTCGCGCGCGTCGGCCATCACCCGGTACCCGATCGCGGTCTCGCCGCGCCGCCGCGCCGATTCGACCACCGCGTAGAAGTCGACCGCCTCGCCGACCGCCACGTAGTCGACCGCGGGCTTCAGGTAGATCTCGGAGCCCTCGGCGTCGAAGATGTCGTCGAACACGGCGGCGAGCGTGGCGTTCTCTGACAGCTGGGCGAGCATCAGCGACACGAGGTGCTCGCTGACGATGAAGTCGTCGACCTTGGTGGCCTCGGCCAACTCGCGGTTCCGCAGGTCGAGCATCTCGGAGACGATCGAGAACGGCGTCTCGTCCCGCTCGGCGATGTCGCGCAGGTGGAGCAGGGTCACGAGCGTGATCGCGTCGGCCTGCTGCGCGCCGAGATGGGCGTACGCGAGCACGATCACGTGGTCGTAGTCGGCGGCGCCGAGCGACTCGAGCAGCGCCCGGTCGCGGATGTCGCCCTGCCGCACCGTGACCGTCTGGTTCGCGAGCGAGCCGCCGTGCGCGGCGATCGCGTCCTCCACGCCGTCCGCATCGCACACGATCGTCACCTGCGAGCCCGGCGCGACGTACTCGTCGAGCTCGTGCACGATGACCGGCCCCGACGCGTTCCATCCGAGCACGAGCGCCCGTTCGGCGCGCGCCTCGGTCGTCACGTCGCCGCTGCGGATCACGCGCTCGTCGGGCGCGGGCGCCGTGCCGGACAGCAAGACGCGATCGTCGTCCTCGGCGATCGCCACGATCCGGTCGGTGGCGGCGATCGAGGCGTCCGCGGGCGGGTTGACCCACACGGTGCCGTCGCCGCGCTGCAGCCCGATCACGGAGCAGTCGCCGTACGCGGAGAGCGCGTCGCCGTAGGTCTTCCCGGTCAGCGCCGGCTCGGACGTCATGTAGATCTCGTCGCCGCCGAAGTCCATCAACTCGGTGTAGATCACCGACAGGCCGCTCTGCCTCGAGGTCTGCGCGGCCACGCGCGCGATCAGGTTGTTCGCGAGGATCGGCAGCACCGTGTCGCGCGCGCCGAGGATGCGCACCACGTCGACGTTGCGCGCGTCGGCGAGTTGCGCCACCACGTGGTACGGCTCCTCGTGGCGATGGGGGTTGTTCGTCACCGCGAGCACGGTCTTGATCGTGTGCGCGTCAGGGTCCTCGCCGACCGGCAGCACGATGATCGAGCGCGCTTCGTGCGGGCTGCCGATCTCCAGGTCGGAAAGGTCGACCGGTGAGCCGGAACGGCAGATGACCCGCGTGTTCTTCGTGTCGGGCACGCGCTCGCGGATCGCGTCCTCCATCTCGACCTTGTCCTCGTCCGCGAGCACCACCACGACCGCACCGCTCTTGCGGCTCTCGTTCGCCCCGACGAGCTCCGAGATGACGGTGAACACCTGCGGGCTCCAGCCCAAGATGAGCGTGTGCCCGCTCTCGAGCACGACCGAGCGGCCCTTGCGCATGGCGTCGAGGCGCGACTCGAGGCCCGTGTTGAGGATGCCGATCAGCGCGCCGAACACGAACATGCCGGCCACGGTGACGGCGAGCATCACGCCGAGGAAGAACGGCGCCCCGGCGTCGCCGCCCACAGCGCCCGAGTCGATGGTGTGCATGAGGCCCATCCACAGCAGCGCGACGAGGCTCTGGCCGTCAGGCGCGGTGCCGGTGAGCAGCACGAGCAGCGCCGCGACCGCGATGACGAGCACGGTCGCGACCGCGAGCCCGAGCAGCATCGCCGAGGTCCCCCGCGCCATGAACGTGTCGAACCGGTAGCCGATCCGCTGCCTGAAGGTCGCCTTGCGCATCGAAGAGCCTCCCCATGTCGCGGCGCGCCCACGTGGGGCGCGCATGAGCGCGCGACGCGCCCATGCGCTATGCTCGTCG
>VAUM01000340.1 GCA_005774595.1 Actinomycetota bacterium | reverse complement strand
GGCGTACGCTCCACCGCCGCCCGTGCAGCCCGGTCAACCGGTGTACGTGAGCGCGAGCCCGCCCAAGGAGAAGACGATCGCCGGCATCCTCGGCATCCTGCTGGGGGCGTAGGGCGCGCACAAGTTCTACCTCGGCTACACGAACGAGGCGATCATCATGCTCGGCTGTTCGCTGGGGGCGATCGTCCTCGGCACCGCGCTCAGCTTCATCGGAATCGGGTTGTGCCTGATCCCGCTCGCCAGCGTGATGTCGATCATCGGCCTCATCGAGGGGATCACCTACCTCACCAAGACCGACCAGGACTTCTACTACATCTACGTGCTCAACAAGAAGCCCTGGTTCTAGGCGCGCTGCGCGGCGGGTTGACCGCCCATCGCGGGCGGTGGTATGAACGGACGGTATGAACGCGGTCCGTCCGGAGTGCCGAGATGCCCAAGAAGAAGGTCGCCGTCGCGCTGTCCGACTGGCTGCTCGTCGAGCTCGATGATGCCGCTGCAGAGGCGGACCTGAGCCGCAGCGCGTTGGTCGAGGAGGCCGTCGCCGAGTACGTGACGCGCCATCGGTCGCACGCCGAGGAACGCGCGTACCGCGAGCGCGCGGTGGCGGCGTTGCAGGACGCGAAGGCGTTCGCGGCCGAGTGCGCCGCCGATCCGGCCTGTGCGGACGAACCGTCGACGCTCGAGAAGCTGCGGGCGCTGCGTGCCGACGGGCGCGGGATCGGGAAGTGAGCAGCGCGCTCTGTGTGCTCGACGCGTCCGTGGGGGTGCGGGTCTTCCGCGACGAGCCCGGCTCGGCCGAGGCCCGTGACCTGGTCGATCGGCACATCCGGCATGAGATCACGATCGCCGTGGACACGCTCTTCCACTACGAGGTGCTGAGGGCCGCCTCCCGCGATGGGGGCGGGGCCGACGTCGTGCGCGTGTGGCGGGACCTCGAGAGCTTCGGCCTCGTGACGGTCCCCCTCGGCGACGAGCTCGTATCCGCCGCCGCCGTGCGCTCAGCCACGGGGTGCGCGCCGTATGCCGCCTTCTCAGCGGGGCTCGCGGACCTGCGCGAGGCGCCGCTCTACTCGGCGGACGCGCGGGCGCACGGGTCGCATCCGCGCGTGCGGCTCGTCGGCGCGTAGAGCCCTACTCGCGCGACTCGGCCTCCTCGACGAGGCGCCAGCGCGCCCCGGGCACGGGGCCGACGGTGGTCACCTCGCCGACCGCGTCGATCATGTACAGGCCGAGATCCTTCTCGCGCGCGTAGTCGACCGCGCGCACCGGTCCCATCACGAACAGCGCGGTCGACAGGATGTCCGAGGTCAGCCCGTCGGGCGCGCCGATCACCGTGAGCGAGCGCAGGCCCCATGCCGGGCGGCCGGTGACCGGGTCGAGGATGTGATGCCAGTTGATGCCGTCGCGCTCGAAGTGCTGCTGGTAGTCCCCCGAGGTGGAGACCGTCACCGTAGAGGATGCCTCGACCACCGCGACGACCCGCCCGGGCTCGCGAGGGTCCTCGACGCCGATGCGCCACGGCTCGGACTCCGGCTTCTCGCCGAACGTGACCGTGGTGCTGCCGGCGGTCACGAGCGCCGCGTCGACGACGCCGGACTCGCGGAGCACCTTCGCAGCGCGGTCGAGCGCGAGGCCCTTCGCGGAGCCGCCGAAGTCGAGGCCGGGCGGGTGGGCGAGCATCGTGGCGGTGATGGATGCGCGGTATAGCGCGGGGTCGCGCGGGCCGAAGTATGCCTCGCCGTGCAGGTGCTGTCCGAACTCCCACGAGGCCGCAGTTCGCGCCACGTCTGTGGGCGGCACGGACTTCCTGCCCTCGAAGTCGTAGAGCTTGGAAACGCCGAGTAGCGCGGAGGAGAAGTAGTCGCCGCGCGCCCCTGCAGCTCGGGGGCCGTCGTGTGTCACCTCGAGCGCGTCGGCCGCAGCGATCACGTGGCCGGCCTCCGACGGCAACGTCTGCGCCAGCGACGGCTCC
>VAUM01000339.1 GCA_005774595.1 Actinomycetota bacterium | reverse complement strand
CCGGCTGGCTGCGGAAGGCCGGGTCGTTCGCATCGGCGCGGATCTGCACTTCGCCGGCCGCGCGATCGAGGATGCCCGGGCCCGGCTCGTCGCCGCGCTCGAAGCGGCACCGGACGGCTTGGCCGCCGCCGACCTGCGCGACGCGCTCGGCGTCTCGCGCAAGTACGCGATCCCGCTGCTCGAGTGGTTCGACGCGCAGGGCGTCACAAGACGCGAGGGCGACCTGCGCGTGCTGCGCGGCTGAACCGGCGGCAGGTCAGTCGTCGTCCTCGCCGTTGCGCGCGTGGCACGTGTTGCAGTCGGTGGAGCCGTAGCCCCTCGGGTGGCACGACGCGCACGGGAAGCTGCGGTAGGTGTGCTCGCCGCCTCGCACCGAGGGGTGCCGGAACGTCGCCGACGACCACGCGCGAGAGGCCGAGTGGCACGAGACGCACGACGAGCCGTAGTGCCCTCCCGGCGCCTTGTGGCACGAGGAGCACCCGGTCGACGACGGGTGACGGAACGCCCAGCGGGCGCCCACCGAGTGGCAGCTCGTGCACGCGCCCGCGCGGTGCCCGGCCGGCCGTGCGTGGCACGAGGCGCACGCGGAGCCGGCGCCGGGATGCCGGAACGCCCAACTCGTCCCGACGCCGTGGCAGCTCGTGCACGCGCCCGCGCGGTGCCCGGATGGCCGTGCGTGGCAGCTCTCGCACATGCCGGTCGTCGGGTGCGCGAACTTCCACGATGCGGGCTCGGGATGGCATGCCGCGCACCGCGCCCCCTTCGCATGCGTGGGATCCGGGGTCTTGTGGCACTTCTCGCACGACGTGTCCTTCGGGTGCGTGAAGACGAACGCGGCACCGGGGGCGTGGCAGGTCGTGCACTCGCCCCGCGAGGGATGGCGCGGATCGTGGCAGTCGGAGCAGCGCAGTTCGGACAGCGTGTGGCACGACGTGCAGCCGACCTTCACGTGACCGGTGACGTCCGCGCTGCCGCGGCCCGGCGCGGGGCCGGTGGCGGTGGCGGATGCGGCCGGAGCTCGCCCGGACCATATGCCGGCCGCAGCGAGTGCCGCGGTGGCCACCTCGTGGCCGGCGGTCGAGTGGCACCTGACGCATGGCCCTCGGGCCGTGTGGGTCTCGTGTGAGAATCCGGCGGTGCGCGACGTCTCGACGTCCGCGTGGCACGCGATGCAGCGCGCGTCGGGCACGACGGGCGCCGTGGCGAGCGGGAAGACGGGGTCGCCTGCGAAGTGGGCGCGGACCTCGGCGAGCGCCACGAACTTGTGCTCGAGCCGCGCGGCCGTCCCGGGATCGACGTGGCACGCGACGCACTCGACGCCTGCGTGCGGGCCCTCGGACCAGGCGTCGTGGTACGGCGTCATCTCGTGGCACGAGCGGCAGAAGCCCGCCCGGTCGGTCGCGCGCGCCGCGGTGAGGCCGGCGGTACCGAGGGCGAGAACGACGAGAAACCCCGCCGAGGCTCGCATGACGATGCGTGCGATCGCAGGTATGTGCTTGTCTCCATCGTCGTGCGCGGCGACTGTGTCGCCCGCACCGGCGCGGCCCACCGGTGCGGTGCAGGACCATGCACACGCCATGCCATCGTCATCGCCGCGGCCCGCGGCCGTCACGCTGGTACAATCGCCGGCGGAGGCGGATGGGTCCTGGTGGGCTCCGCGGTCTTCAAAACCGTAGTGGGGCGTGAAGAGCGTCCCGGGTGTGTTCGATTCGCACACGCCTCCGCCAATCGGCACACACGGGCGCCCGCGCGGGCGCCCGTCGCGCGAGGAGGGACCGAGAGGTGACGACTGTAGGCGCCGCTCCGATCGGCATCAGCGCGTGCCTGCTCGGCGAGCGGACGCGCTACGACGGGGTGGTCATCGAGACCCCACCCGCGGTCGCCGCGGCGCTGGCGGCCGGGACGAGGTTCGTCCCGGTGTGCCCGGAGTGCGAGTCCGGGCTCGGCGTCCCGCGCGCGCGCATCGCGTTGACCGGCACGGGGGCCAAGGTG
>VAUM01000338.1 GCA_005774595.1 Actinomycetota bacterium | reverse complement strand
GTCGAACGAGAGTTCGATGCTCGCCGCGCTCAAGGTCGGCCGGTTCGCGATCTCGATGTTCGGGATCTTCGCGCTCATCATGGGCGGCTTCATCATCCTCAACACGTTCCGCACGCTCGTCTCGGAACGCCGTCACGACATCGGCATGCTGCGCGCCATCGGCGCGACGCGCGGCACGATCCTCGGGATCTTCCTCATCCAGAGCCTGCTGCAGGGCGCGCTGGGTACCGGGTTCGGCCTGCTCATCGGCTGGGGCATCGGTGTCGGGTCGGCCGCAGGCTACGAGTACATGTTCAGGGAGATCCTGCACGTGACCGCAGACGTGTCCGCGCAGTTCGGCCCGGGGCTGTGGGCGACGGCGATCCTCCTCGGGGTCGGTATCACGGTGCTCGGCGCCGTCATCCCGGCGAGGCAGGCCGCGAGGATCACCCCGCTCGAGGCGCTGCGGCCGCAGGTGGCCGAAGTCGTCGAGCGCGAGCGCAGCGTGTGGGTCTCGGCCGGGTGGGTCATGGTCGTCGCGAGTGTCCCGCTCCTGCTGCTGCGGCAGTCGTGGAGCGTGGGTCTCGGTGCGGTGTTCGCGCTCGGGGGGCTCGTCATGATCGCCCCGGCGCTGATCGAGCCGCTTTCGCGCGGCCTGTCGCGCGTCATCGCGCCGATCGCTCCGGCAACCGCCGACCTCGCCAGCTCGAACGTGGTGCGGCAGCCGGGGCGGGCTGCGGCGACCGCCTCGGCGATCCTCGTGTCGCTCGCGGTCGTCATCTCGCTCGTGGGTGTGCTCAGCTCGACGATGGGCGGCTTCTGGGACTACCTCGACAAGTCGCTCGGCTCGGACTTCATCCTGCTGCCGTCGGGGCTCATCCTCGGCGGGGGCAACGTCGGCGTGGACCAGGCGCTCGTCGACCGCATCGCCGCCACGTGGGGGGTCGGCGATGTCGCGACGCTGCGGCTCGGCGTCACGAGCGTGAAGGGAGCCCAGGTCCAGGTGGTCGGGATCGACCCGGTCGAGTACCCCAAGGTCGCCTCGTTCACCTACTCGAACGGCACGGTGCCGAGCGACCTCGGCAAGCTCTCCGAGGGCGGCCGAGTGCTGGTCAACGGCATCTACGCTGCCCAGAACGGCGTGGCCATCGGGGACAAGCTGCAGCTCGAGACGCCCGGCGGGCGGCGGTACTACGAGGTCGTGGGGGTCGCGAGCGACTACCTGAACGCGAAGCTCGCCACGGTCTACATCTCGCAGGATGACCTTGCCGAGGACTTCGGCATCCGCACGAACGTGCTCGTGCTGGCCAACGTGGCGCCGGGATCCGCGATCCCGGCCGTGAAGGCGGACCTCGCGCGCGTCGTGCGCGACTACCCGCAGCTCGTGCTGTACGACTCGGCGTCGTTCAAGGCGTCGCAGGTCAAGCTCATCAACAGCGAGATGCCGTTCCTCTACGGCCTGCTCGGCATCTTCGCGATCCCGACGCTGCTCGCGCTGCTCAACACGCTCGCCATCAGCGTGCTCGCGCGCACCCGCGAGATCGGTATGTTGCGAGCGGTCGGCACGACGCGCGGCCAGGTCAGCCGCATGGTGGTGGCCGAGGCGCTGCTGCTCGGCTGCGTCGGCATCCTGTTCGGCATCGTCGGCGGCGTGGCGCTCGGGTACGCGCTCGTCTACGCGATGAACTCGAGCGGCTACGTGGTGCCGTACACGTTCCCGTTCAGCGGTGTGCTCATCGCCGTGCTGTCGGGCCTGAGCTTCGCGCTGCTTGCGGCAGTGGTCCCGGCCCGAACAGCCGGCAGGCTCGACGTGGTCACGGCGCTGCACTACGAGTGACGCTCTTGAGGGCGCGAGCATGCGAGGAGGACCGCTGTGACCGTACCGCTCATCGTCCCCGCGCTCGGCGGCGCGGCGCTCCTTGCGCTTCTACTCGCCGATGTCGCGATCGGCAAGCGCTGGATCCGCCTCGGCAAGCAGCACCTCAAGTGGCACAAGTGGCTCGCGTTCGCGCTGGTCGGACTGGCGG
>VAUM01000337.1 GCA_005774595.1 Actinomycetota bacterium | reverse complement strand
GGCGTTCCGCTCGCCGGACACGATCGAGCGGCTGCTCGACGCCGAGCCGGACTACGTGAAGATCTCGTTCCAGACCGCGAGCCGCCACAAGTTCTACCAGTCGCGCGGCACCGGCGTCTCGTTCGAGAAGTACGCACTCACGGTCATCGACTTCCTGCGTGCCGCGGCGGAACGCGGCGGGCCGACGAAGGTCACGGTCGACTTCGCGTGCAACTTCATGCCGTGGTACCAGCGCCTCGGCCGCGCGCTGCTCGGAATCGAGGCGGGGGACCCGTCGGTCCGCAACAGCCTGCGTGACCTCTCCCCGTACGTGACCGACTGCGTGGAGTCCGTCGGCCGCGAGGTCCCGGCGCTCCGCGTGAGCCCGGACGTCACCCGCGCGTACCTGGCGTCGGTGGGCCGGCACTACGTGAGACAGGACGCGCTGCATCTCGCGGACAACGTGGCCGTGAAGGTGAAGCGTTTCATCTACGGCCGGCGCTTGAGCGACTTCCGCCCGGCCGGCAGGACCCAGCCGTGTGAGACGCGCATCCTCGGGGTGCTGTCGAACGGCTTGATAGTGCCGTGCTGCCTGACCCACGAGGACCTGCTCGCGATGGGCGACGCACGACGGGAACTGCTCGTGGACGTGCTCGAGCGGTCGCGACCGCTCGTCGAGGGGATCCACGCGGGGCGGGGGATGCCCGCGGTCTGCCGCACCTGCCAGGGTGCGCCGACGCGCCGCGGTGCGCTGGTCATGTCGGGGATCCGCGCGTACCGGGAGCGTCCGGTCGTCGCGACGATCGTCACGATCTCCGGTGCGGCCGTGCTCGCGTTCGCGCTGTGGCTGCTGCATCCCGCGGCGCCGACCCTGAGCCAGGTGCTCTACCACGCGTGGGACGTCAGCGCGGATTTCGTCGGCCGTGCCCTCGAGGCGTTCGGGCGCTTCCTGGAGGCGCAGTAGCCCGAAGGCCCGCGCCTTTGACGGTTGCGGACGGCGTCCCTATACTGTTCATGCAATGAACAGTAGGCTGCGTTCTCCCTGCGTGGAGCGTGTTTCGCTCGCGAACGCGACGCGGCAAGGCCTCAGTGGGAGCCATGACGGCCTCTCCTTCAGCAGCGACACCGGACCGCATCGCCGGAGCGCTTCGGGCGACAGCGTCGGCGCGCGGGGGGACGCCGGCCCGGGACTGGTTCTCCACCGGCGCGTCGGTCGGCGACCGGTTCTCGTCGCGCGCGCTCGATGCGCTGCTCGGCACCGCGTGCCCGGCGGGGTCCTCGCCGATCGCGCGCTTCCGTGCGGCCTGCGGCTTCGTGCTCGCGTCGTGGGCGAGGATGTGGGCGGCGCGGCGTTCGCGTCGCGGGCTCGGCGCACTCCCGCGCGGGGCTGACGTGACGGTGTTGCGCACGTGGGCACACTCCGGCGCGTTCGGCGCCGACGGCTTCTCGGACCCGTACTTCCGGGGGCTCGCAGGCTGGCTCGCGGCGCGGGACAGGCGGGTCGTCAACGTTGTCGGCGCGCTCTCGGAGCGCGCGGACGTGTACCGCGCCGCCGCCGGCGCTGTCGACCGACCCGTCCTCCCGGAACACGCGTTCCTGCGGCTCGGCGATCCGCTCGTCGTCGCGTGGCAGACGCTTCGTGCCCGGCCGCGCGCCGCCGCGGCGGCGTTCGAGGGGCATGACGTGACCGCGCTCCTCCAGGCGGCGATCGACGAGGAGCACGCACGCCGCCAGGTGTTCGCCAACCGGCTCCAGGCCCGCATCGCGGCGCGCATCGCGGAGCGCACTGCCCCGGGGCTCGTGGTGCTGACGCACGAGGGATACGCGTGGGAGCGCCAGTTCGTGTTCGGCGTCCGCGGCGCAGTCCCGGCCGCCTGGGTCGTCGGCTACCAGCACGCGCCCATCACGCCGGGCGCCACCGCGCTGTTCGCGACCGATGGCCTCGCGCCGCGCGAGGCCGGGCTGCCCGACCGCATCGTCACGAGCGGGCGCGCAGCCGCAGGTGAGCTGGTGCGTCGCGGGTACCCCGC
>VAUM01000336.1 GCA_005774595.1 Actinomycetota bacterium | reverse complement strand
GTAGCGGAGGGCGTGCCAGAGGGGGGCGGGCGCAGCGGAACCGCTCCGGTCCGCTATGCTCGCATGGACGTCTGTCGAGCCTCTCGCATCCCCTGAGCGGCGCGGATGCGGCGGTGAGCGACACCCCGCGCGCGCGTCTGCGCGCTACCATGGGCGCCCCGGCGAGAAGGACCCGCCCGTGAACTACGTCTTCACGACCCCCGACGACCCGATCTTCGACCAGGTGCGCTTCCTGCGCCACGCCGTGCTGCGCGAGCCGATCGGCATGCCGTTCGAGGCGGACTGGGACGACCGCGACCCCGACGTGCGCCACCTCGTCGCGGTCAACGGGCCGCAGGTCTTCGGCTACGGCCGACTCGTCATGGGCCGCGACGGGACCGCGCGGATCCGCTTCATGTGCGTCGACCCCACCCTGCGCCGCGGCGGTGTGGGTAGTGCGATCGTCCGCGAGCTCGTCGACCGCGCACGGGGCGAAGGCGCCGGGCTCGTGTGGCTCAACGCGCGCCTGATGTCGATCGAGTTCTACCGGAAGTTCGGGTTCGTCGAGGTCGGCGGGCTGTTCAACAGCGAGGAGACGCACCTCCCCCACAAGCGCATGGAGCTGCGGCTGTAGCAGGCGGGGCCTGCGCGTTTCAATCCCGGTCAGTCAACGCTCACACGCGGCGGCTACGGTGCCGGCACGGCTCTTGCGCGAGGTGCTAGCATGTTGCTATCACCCGCCGCGCGAGAGGAACCGGACCGCCATGCCCGACATCCTGATCCGGGGGGTCGACCCGCTCGTGGTCGAGAAGCTGAAAGAGCGCGCAGCGGCCGAGGGGACATCGCTGCAGGCGGTCGCCAAGCGCATCATCGAGTCGTCGGTGCCCTACTCGCGCGAGGAGTTCCTCAAGGTCGCCGCCGCCGAGCGGGCGCGCACCGGCCCGCAGAAGACCGACAGCACCGAGCTGATCCGCGAGGACCGTGACGCAAGGTGACCCTGCTGGTCGTGGACGCGTCGGTCGCGGTGAAGTGGGTGTGCGATGAGGAGCACTCCGCGCGCGCGGCCGGCATCCTGGGCGCGCACGACCTGACCGCCCCCGGACTCCTGTACTCCGAGGTCGCCAGCGCGCTCGCCAGACGGGCCGCCGCGGGTGACTTCGACACGGACGCCGCGCTACGCAAGATGCGGATGATCGTACGCGCGGGCGTCACCACGGTGCCCGACGAGCTGCTCGCATGCGGCGCGATCAGCCTGTCGGGAGTCCTCCGTCACCCCGTCTACGACTGCTTCTACCTCGCGCTGGCCATCGCCGAGGAGACGCGGGTCGTGACCGCCGACCGCGCGCTGATCGCCGCAGCCGAGGCTGGCGGATACGGCGAGTGCGTGGTGTGGGTGGAGGACGCGGAGTAGCAGGGCGGCGGCGGCGGGATCAGAGCAACGAGTCCTCGATCTGGTTCAAGGGCAGGAACATCGGAGTCGTTGCCGAAGCGGCGCCGGTACGCTCATCGGTAGCCTCGAGCGCAGCGAATCCGCGTGCCTCGTAGAAGCCGATAGCCTCCACCTTCGCATCGAGGCGCACGCCCACGCACCCGAACTCCTGCGCCATACGCAGCGCTTCGCATAGCGCGAATCGCAGCAGCGCCGTGCCGACGCCCTGTCCCCGCCACCGCACGTCCGTAGCGAGGCGTGCGATCGTCAGGGTCGGCAGCGGATACCGAGGCAGGCGGACCGCCGCATCCGCCGTGAGCCCCGTTCGCTCGAT
This sequence comes from Actinomycetota bacterium, assembly GCA_005774595.1. NCBI lineage: Bacteria > Bacillati > Actinomycetota > Actinomycetota bacterium. The sequence goes on along the minus strand of VAUM01000336.1, from coordinate 268 downwards.
CTGCGAAGACGCGATGGTCACGAACCCGATCACGTCCCCACCCGACACCGCGACGTACGTGACTCCGAAACGGGCGGTCTGGTTGACCAGCGCGAACCGGCGGAAGTACTCGTCCAGCACGCGGTCGCCGCACTCGAATGCGTCACGTCCATGGCCCGGCTCCAGCCGCTCGATATCGAACCGCACCACCACGCGCGAGGCGCCTCAGTCGTCGCTCGGGCGCATGAGGTCGCGCAGCGCCGGCGCAGCGGGGCGCGGGTGCTCGATG
>VAUM01000335.1 GCA_005774595.1 Actinomycetota bacterium | reverse complement strand
CGCCACTCGGCCGGCGGGACCTCCGCGGCCGCGCGGCCGTCGAGCGCGAGGTCGCCGGACGCGCCCGGCAGCAGGCGCGCGAGCGCGCGCAGCAGCGTGGTCTTGCCCGCACCGGACGGGCCCGCGACGTCGACGACCTCGCCGGCTTCGGCGTGCAGGGACACGCCGTCGAGGACGACGCGCGGGCCGTCCTCGCACGGCAACGCGGCTGTGAGCGATCGGGCTTCGAGCAGAGGCATGCCCCGCACGCTACAGCAGGGCGGCGATCTGCGCGAGGACGGCGTCGGCCACCGCGCCGGCGCCGCCGAACACGGCGACCGCCGCGAGGTCCGGGTGCGCCGTGATGAACGCGGCCGCCTCGGGCGACAACGACGAGGCGTCCGTGAGCAGCAGCACGCCGCCCTTCTCGCCGCACGACACCCCGCCGCCGAGCGCGTCGGCGAACGAGACCCCGGTCGCCACGCCCGCGAACCCGTCGCCGAGCCAGCCCTCGCCCACGCAGCGCGACGCGACGGCCGAGGCGGTCCCGTAGCGGTTCGCACCCGCCTCGCGCGTGACCGCCGCCCCGAGAGCGGCGACCTACGCGGCTGCAGTGGCGGACACCGCGCCCGTCCCGCCGACGACCACCACGTCGCCGATGCCGAGCGAGGTCACGGCGGCGGCCGTGTCCGCGGGCAGCGCCGCGGTGCGCGTGAGCAGGACCGGGAAGCCCTTCGCGTAGGCCGCGGGCGAGACCGCGAGCGCGTCGGGGAACTGGTCGCCGCGAGCGAGGAACGCCGTGCCCGCGAAGCCCACGCCGCGCAGCTGCGCCACACGCGAGGCGATCGCGGCCGAGGTGCCGTAGCGATCGGCGCCGGCCACGCGCTCGACCTCGCAGCCGAGTGCGGCGACCGAGGCCGCGACGGACGCCGACACCGCACCCTCGCCGCCGGCGATCCACACCTTCTCGGCGCCGAGGCGCACGAGCTCGGTCGCGACAGCGGAGGTCAGCGAAGCCCCGCGGGTGAGCAGCAGCGGCCCGCGGACGGTCCCGGCCAGTCCGGAAGCCGCGAGCGCATCGGGGAAGCCCTCGCCCGTGGCGAGCACGACGTTCGTGCACTCGCCCGATGCCCAGGTCGCCTGCGAGACCGCGACCGCAGTGTCGTAGCGCGTCGCGCCCGCCTCGCGGCCAACGCCCGGTGCGACGAACTCGAACGACGCGGCGGCGCAGCCGTTGCCCGCCGCGTCCGCGACGCCCCCGGCCGCCACCGCGAGCGAGTAGCGCGTCCCGGCCGCCGCGCCGGAGAACGTCAGCCGCACCGTGGTGCCGCCCGGCAGCAGCGTCGCGCCGGAGAGGGTGAGGCCGGCCGCCTGGAAGTCCGATGACGCGACCGTCGCCGTCTCGACGCGCTCGGAGAAGGTCACCTCGAGCGTGGAGGCCGCCGACGCCGAGACGCCCGTCATCGCCGGTGCGGTGTTGTCCACACGGACGTCGACGATGCTGCGCTCGCCGAGGCGCCCGACACCGTCGAAGGCGTCCACGGTGATGTCGTAGTCGTGCTCACCGCTCTGCCCCGGCTCGAGCGACCAGTCGTAGGCCCAGTTCGGGGACTCGGCGACCGCGTTCCACGCGACCAGCGGCGACCAGCCCGATCCGTCCCAGTACACGCCGTCGTCACGCGTGATGCGGATGCGCATCGACGCGAGGCCGGACACCGAGTCCGACGCCGTTCCGAAGACGATCGCCGAGTCGCCGGCGAGCACGGCGGAGTCGCCCGGGAACGCGACCTGGACGTCGGGTGCTGCGGCGTCGAGCACCGCGGTCCCGCCGGAGCCGGCCGACACGACCGGCGCGAACGGGTCCACGCGCGCGGGCGCGCCCACGGCCACGGTCGCGACGCGCGAGCCGAGTTCGTGTCCGTCGGCCGCGGCGGCCGCGAAGGTGTACGCGACGAGCAACGACCGGGTCTCCTCGGCGGACAGCGCCGTGCCGAGGCCGAGCGCGATCGCGGGGCCGGCTGTCACAGGCGCGGCGGCCGTGGTGT
>VAUM01000334.1 GCA_005774595.1 Actinomycetota bacterium | reverse complement strand
CACTGCGAGCGCCGCGAGGGCCGTGAGCGGCTCGAAGACGGCGCCGAAGGCGCGCAGGACGCCGGCGGCGTCCGCGATCGACAGCGAGATGGAGGTGGGGTCGGGGGTCATCGGCGCCTTCGCCGGAGGGGTCGCCGAGAGTATACGCCGCGCCTGCGCTTTGCCTCGTCCCGCATGCGGGCGGTACACTCCACCCCGTTCGCCCGAGCACCGCCACGCCGGACCCGCACGCTGCGGAGGTGGCCTCACAGCCGTGGGTACGACCCGCCTCGCCAAACTGCTGCGCCGCATCGCCGTCGTGAGCTGGCGCGCCCAGCCGAGCCAGTCGGACATCGAGGCGCTCCAGGCCAACATCCGGCGTGTCGGCCTCGTGGTGCGCGTCCGGTGGGCCATCGTGATCGCGCTGACGGTCTTCTCGGTGTTCGCGGCATGGGTCTACGCGGTCGCGACGCCGCTCGCCACGCTGCTGCGCAACATGGCGATCCCGGCGGTGGCTCTCGCGTTCGTGTGCGTCTACAACGCCTACTTCCAGATGACGTACCGCCGATGGGGCAACGTCCGCTTCTTCAACCACGCCCAGCTGTTCCTCGACACCGTCGTGGTCACCGTCCTCGTGTACTACTCGGGTGGTGTGTACTCGTGGTTCCACGCGATGTACCTGCTGTTCGTGCTCGAGGCGGCGTTCATCCTGCCCGGCCGCGGCGACGTGTGGGCGATCGCGGCGTTCTCATCGGTGTGCTACGGGGGCGTACTGCTCACCGAGTACCTGCGCTGGGTGCCGCACGTGGTGGTTCCGTTCTCGGGCAACGACCTGTTCTCCGAGCACACCTACGTGCTCGTGCGCTACCTGTGGGTGGTCACGATCCAGGCGGGCGCGGCGTCGGTGGCGACGCTGATGATGGGCGCCGTGCGCGCGCGAGAGCTCGACCTGGGGCGTCGCACGGTGGTCGACTCGCTCACCGGGCTGTACAACCGGTCCTACTGCCAGCGCCTGTTCGAGACCGAGATCGAGCGCGCCGCCGCGGACGGCCGGCGAGTCGGTGTCGTGGTGGCCGACCTCGACGACCTGACCGCGTTCAACAAGCTGTTCGGCGTCGACGCGGGCGACCAGCTGCTCGCTCAGGTCGCGACCGAGATCGAGCGCTCGATGCGCGACGCCGCCCCCGGGGTGCGCGCTGCGGTCTGCCGCTTCGGGGGCGAGGAGTTCGCCATCATCCTGCCCGAGGACACTCCGGGGGGCAGGTGGACCGCCGCCGAGGTTGCCGAGGCGGTGCGCGCGGCGGTCGCCCGCGTGCGCGTGGGCGACGGGGGCGTGACCGCGTCGGTGGGCTACGCCGAGCACCCGCGCGACGGCGTCACGGCCGGCGACCTGCTCGTCGCGGCCGATGGCGGGCTCGCGGCCGCCCAAGCGGCCGGCGGGAACGCGGCGCGCGGCCCGGTGGATGACGCCGGCCGGCACGAGACCGCTGAGGTGTCGGATGCGCCGTGACGCCGAAGGGCTCGCGATCGGCGGCGCGACGGCCGTGGCGCTCTTCCTCGCCGCGCTGGGGCTGGCGCTGCTGCCGGTCTTCAGTGCGCCCGCGGTACGGCTCGCCGCGGGCGACGCGCAGCTGTCGGAGCGCGTCGGCCTGCCCGAGGACCGGGCGCTCGAGGCGGTCGAGCTCGTCCGCCGGTACGTGACCGCATCCGCGCCGCGGCGCCTGCCGCTGTCGTTCTACGGCCGCGACGGCTTCGACGACCGCGTCACGACGCACCTCGACGACGTCCGCTCGGTACTCGTGGGCGCGCGCGTCGCCACGGTCGCCGCGTGCGTCGCGCTCCTCGGCGCGTTCCTGCTCGCGCGCAGGCGCGGGCGGTTGGCGGATTTCGCCTCGGGGCTGGTCGCCGGCGGCATCGCGCTGCCGGTCGCGTCGCTGCTCGCGGCGCTCTTCGCGGCCGTCGCGTTCGACACGGCGTTCACCGTCTTCCACGGGCTGTTCTTCGAGTCCGACTCGTGGATGTTCGCCCCGGATGACCTCATGGTCGAGC
>VAUM01000333.1 GCA_005774595.1 Actinomycetota bacterium | reverse complement strand
GAGCGGCAGGCGCTGTGGATCTGGGGCTTGACGGTGCTGGCGGTCATCGCGCTCACGTTGCTGTACCGGCGCACGCGGCTCGGCATGGCGATGAGCGCGTGCGCGGTCGACAGGCAGGCGGCGCGCTTGGCCGGCATCGATGTGCGGCGGGTGGTCACGATCAGCTTCGCGTTCGCCGCGACGCTCGGGGCGCTCGCCGGAGCCGCGGTCACGCCGCTGACGCAGACGGGCTTCGACGTGGGTGCGCGCATGGGGCTGAAGGGCTTCGCCGCCGCCATCCTCGGCGGACTCGGCAACCCGGTGGCCGCGGTGGCCGGCGGTATCGCGCTCGGGCTCATCGAGAGCATCGCGATCGGGTTCATCTCTCCGACGTACAAGGACGCCATCGCGCTGCTCGTGCTGCTGCTCGTGCTCTTCCTGCGGCCGCAGGGCCTGCTCGGTGGCCGGCGGCGGGAGAAGGTGTGACGGTGGGGCCGCTCGCGCGCAAGGTGCTTCGCACGCTTCCCGCCGCTGCGTTGTGGTCGGCGATCCTGGCTGTGCCGCTGGTGATCGACAACGCCTTCGTCGTCGGCAAGGTGCTGGTGTTCGTCGGCATCAACGTGATCATCGTGACCGGGTTGGCGCTGCTGTTCGGCTACGGCGGGCAGGTCTCGCTCGGCCACGCGGCCTTCTACGGGATCGGCGCGTACGCATCCGGCTTCGCGACCGTGAAGATGGGCTGGCCGTGGCTTGCCGGGGTCGGCTGCGCGATCGGGGTGTCGGCGCTCGGCGGCCTGCTGTTGTCGTTCCCGAGCCTGCGGCTGCGCGGCCACTACCTCGCGATGGCGACGCTCGGGTTCGGCGAGATCATGCAGGTCGTCTTCGTGGAGGCGAAGGGCGTCACCGGAGGGACCGACGGCATGCTGGGCATCCCTGCGCCCGCGGTCGGGCGCATCGCGCTCGGCACCCCGGAGGCGAGCTACTGGCTCGTGTGGATCATCGCGGGGGCTGCCCTGCTGCTCGCGGGAAACGTCACGCGATCGCGCCCGGGGCGCGCCCTGCGCGCCATGCACGGCTCGGAGGCGGGGGCGCAGGCGTGTGGCATCGACCTCACCGTGCTCAAGGTGCAAGTCTTCGTCGTTTCCGCGGCGCTGGCCGGACTCGCCGGGTCGCTGTACGCGCACGTGGTCGGGTTCGTGTCGCCCACGTCGTTCGGGCTGCACACGTCGGTCATGCTCCTCGCGATGGCGGTCTTGGGCGGAGCGGGCTCCCTTGCGGGCCCGGCGGTCGCGGCAGCGGCCTTCACGCTGCTGCCGTACGTCGACGCTCTCGTCCCGGGTCTGCCGCGCGACGTTGCGACCGCGATCTCGGAGTGGGAGATCGACATCTACGGGCTCGCGATCATCCTCGTGATGCTGCTCGCCCCCGGCGGCGCCGCCGGGCTGCTGCGCAGGCTGCGCCGCAAGCCCCGGACGAAGGAGGGGAGCGCGTGACCCTCGTGTCGGCAGAACGCGTGACGCGCCGGTTCGGTGGCCTCACGGCGGTCGACGCGGTCTCGTTCGACGTGTATGAGGGCCAGATCAAGGCGCTCATCGGCCCGAACGGCGCGGGGAAGAGCACGCTGTTCAACTGCCTGACCGGGTTCGACCGCGCCCATGAGGGCCGCGTGTCCTTCGACGGTCTCGACATCACGGGCAAGCGCCCGTCTCAGGTCGCCGCGCTCGGCGTGGCGCGCACGTTCCAGAACACGCAGCTGTTCGAAGAGATGACGGCGCTCGAGAACGTCCTGGTCGGGCGCCATTGCCGCACGCGCACGGGGATGGCCTCGGCAGCCCTGCGCCTCCCGTGGACGCTCGCCGAGGAGCGCGTCTCGCGCGGCGAGGCGGAGCGGCTGCTGCGGCTCGTGGGCCTTGCGGACGCCGCGGATGTGCTTGCGGGGGACCTCCCCAACGGTCACCGCCGGCTGCTCGAGATCGCGCGCGCGCTGGCCACCGAGCCGCGCGTCGCCCTGCTCGACGAGCCGGCGGCCGGGCTGAACACCGCCGAGACGGCGACGC
>VAUM01000332.1 GCA_005774595.1 Actinomycetota bacterium | reverse complement strand
CGCCGGTGGAGGAGGGCACGTCGCCTCCCGGGTACGGGATAATCACGTACGCCGGGTCGTACGAGGTGGTCACGCCGACCTGCGCCATCGCAGCGGACGCAAGCGCACGAGCGCGGGGCGAGGAACGGTCGATGGCCGCGGAGGGGGCCGCGGCTCGCGCGCCGGCGTCGCCGGGGCCGGCGGACGGCGTGCCGCCCGCACCTCGCGACCCCGGACCGAAAGCCACCCACACCCCGACGGCGGCCAGCGCCGCGAGTGCCGCCCCGACGATCACGATGCGCTTGCGCACGTGCGGGCCTCCTCGGACACCATCGTGCCACGCGGCCCGCGCGGCCGGCCGCGAACGTCACGGGAACGACACTCACACACTCGGGTACGATTCGCGCAACGACGCGGCGCGATCACGCCGCACCCGCGGCACGAAGGGTCCCTCGCATGAAGCGCGGCTGGCGTCTCAAGTTCGGCATCGTCCTCGTGGCCGTTTCGGCGGCGCTCATGGCTCTGCACTACCTGATCTTCCGCGACGCTCACCACCTCGCGATCTTCACGCTGCATGACATCGCGTTCCTGCCGATCGAGGTGCTGCTCGTCACGCTCGTCATCGACCAACTGCTCGACCGGATGGCCAAGCGCGAACTCATCGGCAAGCTCAACATGGTCATCGGGCTGTTCTTCAGCGAGACCGGCACGGAGCTGCTCCGCCGGCTCGTGGCGTTCGACACCGTGTGTGAGGTGCGCGAGGAGTTCCTCGTGGAGGCCGACTGGGACGCGGCGCGATTCGCGGCGGCGAAGAAGGCGGTGGCCGCGTACGACTTCGAGGTGGACACCTCACTCGGCGACCTCGACGGGCTGCGCGAGCACCTGCGCGGCTCGCGCGACCTGCTCGTTCGCCTGCTCGAGAACCCCAACCTGCTCGAGCACGACGAGTTCACCAACGCGATGTGGGCGGTCTTCCACCTCATCGCGGAGCTGGAGGAACGCGGGGACTTCGCGGCGCTGCCCGAAAGCGACCTCGCGCACCTCGGCGGGGACATCAAGCGCGCGTACGCGGCCGTGGCGACGCAGTGGCTCGACTACGTGCAGCACCTCAAGGCCGACTACCCGTACCTGTTCTCGCTCGCGATCCGCACGAACCCGCTCGACCCGCGCGCCAGCGTGACGGTGCGGTAGGGCCGAGGCGGACGGTCCGCGTCACCCCAGCGCGCGCTTGAGCGGCCCGAACAGCCGGCCGCTCTGCCACTCGCGGTCGACGAAGTAGGCGAGCAGCACGCCGCCGACCACGTCGATCGAGTAGTGGCCGTGCGCCGCGACCAGCGTCACCCACTCGACGACGGCGAGTACGTACAGCCACGCGCGCAGCCGCGGCGCGCGCGCCGGGTCGGTGAGCCGCGCGCACAACCACGTCACCGCCGCGTGCCCCGACGGGAACATCCCGTACTGGACGACCGAGAAGACGAACGGCCCCTCGCCCTGCGCGGACGCAAGAGGCGTGAGCACCATGATCGCGGCCCGCAGCAGGTACATCAGCGAAACGACGGTGACGATGCGGGGCAGGTCCTCGCGTGCGCGCGTCAGCACGTGGAACGCGAACAGCGTCAGCGCAGCGATGAGCGCGGCGGCCGTGACGTAGCGGACCGGCGCGTAGTACGGGACGAGCTCGAACAGCAGGTCGCGCGGGGCAGGCCGGTCGGGGAACCCGGCGACGATGAGTGCGTTGCCCGCGTAGGTGGCCGCGCCCGCCGCCGCCGCCATCGCGAGCGAGACGGCGAGTGCGCGGGCGGTCGGGCGGCCCGGCGCTGTCGCCGGCGCCGCTACTGCGACTCCCACCAGGAGTGGTAGCTGACCGTCGAGCCCTTCGGCACGAGGGTGCCGACCGCGGGGCGGACGTGGTACGCCTGCCCGATGCCGGCCGCGTCCGGCTCGATGGGCCCGTGGATCGAGACCTCCTTGGGGACGAGGCCCGCCGCGCGCAGCTTCTTGTCGGCGGCGTCCCCGTACAGCCCGCGGATGTCCGGCACGCGCACCATGACAACGCC
>VAUM01000331.1 GCA_005774595.1 Actinomycetota bacterium | reverse complement strand
CGAACCGCGGAGGAGCAGGTCGCCGATGCCGCACAGCGGCTCGGGGCCGGTGTCCGTGTCGAGCACGAGCGTCGCGCCGTCGACCCCGGCGCCGCCGGCGGGCAGGCCCGCCACCGACACGCGGCGCACAGCCACGCCCTGCGCGGCGAGCCCGTCGGCGTAGCGCGCCGAGCCGGGGTCGTCCACGTCGACGACCGCCGTGTCGCCCGGGCCCTGGTTCTCGAAGATGCGCGCCTTGTCCGCGGCGTACGCCTCGAGCGACCCGTGCCAGTTCACGTGGTCGGGGGTAACGTTGAGCAGGACCGACACCTTCGGCCGGAAGGTCGAGACGAGCGCGAGCTGGAACGAGGAGACCTCCGCGACGAGCACCGTCGCGGGCCCCGCATCGTCCACCGCGGCGATGGCAGCCGGCCCGATGTTGCCGACCGCCTCGGCGGCGATCCCCGCGTCCCGCAGCAGGTGCGCGACGAGCGACGTCGTCGTCGTCTTGCCGTTCGTGCCAGTCACGGCCACCCACGGCGACACCGACCGGCGGAACGCGAACTCGATCTCCGAGACGACCTCGGGGGCCTTCTCTCTCGCCGAGCGCATGAGCTCGCTGTGCGGCGGGATGCCCGGGCTCGCCACCGCGAGGTCCGCGGCGGACGTCTCGGCCGTCCCGCACAGTACCTCGACGCCGAGGGCGCGCAGGCACGCCGCCGTCTTCCGCAGGGCCGGCGTGTCCGCCTCGTCGACGGCGACCACCGTGACCGGGTCGCCGGCCGCGGCGTGGCGCGCGCAGTACTCGGCAGCGGCGTAGCCGGAACCGCCGAGCCCGAGCACCAGGATCTTGCCACGGAGCGGCTCGCGCGCGCTCATCGCGGCACCGTCGTGAAGTAGAAGGCGAACCCGGCGCCCGCGAGGATGCCCGCCGCGATCATGAAGCGCACCATGACCTTCGTCTCCGACCAGCCGAGCATCTCGAAGTGGTGGTGGATCGGCGCCATGCGGAAGATGCGCTTGCCGGTCAGCTTGAACGAGGCGACCTGCAGGATGACGGACAGCCCCTCCATCACGAAGACGCCGCCGATGAGTATCGAGAGCAGCTCGGTCTTGGTGAGCACGGCGATCGCCGCGATGGCGGCGCCGAGCCCGAGCGAGCCGGTGTCGCCCATGAAGATGTCGGCGGGGTAGGCGTTGTACCACAGGAACCCGATGCAAGCACCGCCGACCGCGGCGCCCACGAGCGCGAGCTCGAGGTGGTCGCGTGCGAACGAGATGCCCGCGTAGGCGAGCATGACGATCATCACGGTCCCGGCCGCGAGCCCGTCGAGGCCGTCGGCGAGGTTCACGGTGTTCGAGAACGCCGTGACCATGACGCTGACCAAGGCCACGTACAGCCACGGCACCGCGACCACGAAGCCTCCGGCCGGGACGCGCGTGGTGAGCACGCTCAGGTCGAGCGTACCGAGGAACGGGAAGGCGACGGTGGGCCTCAGTCCCACCCAGTTGACCGCCGCCAGCGAGAACGCGACGGCGACGGTGACCTGCCACGCCACCTTCACGCGCGGCGTGAGACCGAGCGAGCGCTCGTGCACGACCTTCGCGTAGTCGTCGACGAAGCCGAGCAGGCCGCAGCCGATCAGCACGCCGAGCACCAGCCCGCTCGAGCGGTCGAAGCGGCCCATGAGCAGGAAGGTCGCGCCTACCACCGCGAGGATGAGCACGCCGCCCATCGTCGGCGTGCCCTGCTTGACGAGGTGCCCCTGCGGGCCGTCCGCCCGCACCTGCTGGCCGATGTTGCGGAAGCGCAGCAGCTTGATCCACAGGGGGAACAGCGCTCCTGCGGCCACCAGCGAGATGACGGCCGTGAGGAAGACCTGGTAGGTCGGGTACCTGGCGAGGAACGCGCCCATGCGTCACGCACACCCGCCCGGGAAGCGGCCGGCGGCCGCGAGCTTCGCGAGCTCCTCGGCGGCGACCCGGCGGTCGGACCAGTGGCTGTCGCTTCTACACATCT
>VAUM01000330.1 GCA_005774595.1 Actinomycetota bacterium | reverse complement strand
GCTCACCGCCGCGATGGGCTTCCGAACCGGCTGGAAGGCGGCTGACTCCGACACCGTCCGACGCGCGCTGAACGGCTTCGACCACTCCCTCGACGCCACCCGCGGAGACCTCTTCGCCCTGCGGGAACTGCTGACGGCGAAGCGCCCGTTCCTGCTCGGACTCCTGCAGAATCCGAACCTCCTGGAGCACGAGACGTTCACGGAGTTGCTGTGGGCGGTCCTTCACCTGCAGGAAGAGCTCGACGCGCGCTCGTCGTTCGAGGGACTTCCGGCGAGCGACCTCGCCCACCTTTCCGGAGACCTGAAGCGGGCCTACAACGCCATTCTCGTGGAGTGGCTGGCCTACATGCGCCACCTGAGCACGCAGTATCCCTATCTGTACTCGCTGGCGGTCAGGCGCAATCCGTACGACCCCGAGCCGTCCGTCGAGGTCCGCACCTGACCCCTTCGCCAACGGGGTATATCCCAGTTGACGCTCGGTCTCGGAGCGTCTGCGCCGTCCAACTGCCGGATGGATGGGGGAAACGGTGCGAGCGAACGCGTCGGGCTGGCGTTTCGCCGCCCTTGCGGTCCTGTTGCTGTGTGCGATGACCTTGTCGCAGTACGGCTGTGCTCGCGGTCCTGCAGCGCCGCTGACCGTCGCGACGACTCTGTGGCCCGGCAACGAGCCTCTCTTCCTCGCGAGCGAGATGGGCTACTACGGCGACACCGACGTGCGCCTCATGGAACTGCCGTCGACCTCCGCGGTCGTGGACGCATTCGCCAAGGGGAGGGTCGACGGCGCGACGGCGACCCTCGACGAGGCGCTCCAGTACCTCGAGGAGCACGACGACATGCGCGTGGTGGTCGTGCTCGACACCTCGAACGGCGGCGACGTGGTCATGGCGCGACCCGAGATCACCGAGCTCAAGGGGCTGCGCGGCAGGAAGGTGGCCGTGGAGGGCACGGCACTGGGCGCCTTCGTCCTGAGTCGCGCCCTGGAATCGGCGGGGATGCAGCCTGGCGACGTCGAGCCGGTCTATCTCGCGATGGACGAGCACCTGCAGGCGTACACTCCGGCAGGGTCGACGCCGTCGTGACGTTCGAGCCCGTGCGTTCGAAGCTCGTCTCCGAGGGTGCCGGGGTCCTGTTCGACAGCTCCCGGATCCCGGGCGAGATCGTGGACATCCTCGTCGTGCGCGACAGCGTTCTGCGCGACCGGCCCGGCGACGTGCGAGCGCTGATCTCTGGCTGGGAGCAGGCCGTCCAGCACCTCCGCCGCGACCCGACCGACGCCGCGCGCAGAATGGCCACCCGCGAGCAGATGACCCCCGAGGAGTTCGCGGCGGCGCAGGAGCTCCTCGAGATCCCGGACGCCGAAGGCGAGGACGCGTTCTTCGATGGCGAACACCCCGCGCTCCTGACCACCGCCGAGTCGCTCCAGCAGGTCATGCTCAGGCAGCGGCTGCTCGACAAGCACGTCGACGCCACACTGCTGCTCGAGGGCGTGGCGGAGGTCAGGTCGAAGTGAGCAGAGTCAGGCTGCGAGTCCTCCTGCCGGTCACCCTCTTCGTCTTCGCTGTCTTCGCGACCGTGCCTCTCGGACTCTTCCGCTCCGCACGGATCAGGGCCGATGCGCTCGACGCGGCGCGTGAGACTGTCGACATGGCCATGACCCAGCTCCAGGAGACGTTCGCCGCGGGCGATGAGTCGCTGGGCTTCCCGATCGCCTCGCGGCGCCTTGCCTCCGTGGCAGTGAACCCGAACGTGATCACGCTGTTCATGGCAGACGACGCCGGCAACGTCACCGCAGCGAACCACAACGCCCTCATCGGACGCCCGGCAACCGAGGTTGAGGGGTTCGACCCGGGGACCGCGCGGACGGCCGCGACGAAGAACCGCAATGAGGTCGTAGAGGACGTGGCGTCAGATCGGCTGCGCGGCTACTACCCCGTCGTGATCGGTGCAGAACCCGGCAAGCTCCGCGCTGACCGGATGGGGCTGCTGTTCATCGAGTACGACCTTGCTGAGCGCGTGCACCGCGCGCGCAGCGAGGCCCTCGCGGAGAG
>VAUM01000329.1 GCA_005774595.1 Actinomycetota bacterium | reverse complement strand
CGTGACGCCGATCTTGCGGAGCGCGTCCGCACGCGGGCCGTCCACGAAGCGGACCGCGGTCACGTCGAGCGCACCCGCCGCCAGCGCGGCGAAGCGGTCACGGCCGTCGGCGGCCGTCACGACGCAACCCGCCCCTACGCGAGCGGGTGGTACGCGACGCCCACCGCGTCGGGTCCCGCGTACGTGCCGATGACCGCGCCGACCAGGCCCACGCTCTCGAGCTCGTAGTCGGCTCCGCTCGCCTCCAGCGCACCTCGCAAGTCCGCAACGGTCTCGGGGGACACGGAGTGCAGCAGCGCGAGGCGCGCGCGGCCCGCGGTCTGCGTCTCCTCGGCGACGTGCGCGGCGAGCTCCTGGAACGCCTTCCGGCGCCCCTTGACCTTCTTGAACGGCTCGATGGTCCCCTCGGCGTTGAAGGTCAGGATCGGCTTGATGTCGAGGAGCGACGCGGCGAGCCCCTGGGCTTTGCCCGCGCGGCCGCCCTTCACCAGGTAGTCGAGCGTGTCGAGGACGAAGAAGAGCCTGGTCGAGGCCGCCGTGCGAAGCGCCGCCGCCTCGACCGCCGCCCCGTCGCCCCCGGCGTCCCGCGCCTCGACGGCGGCGAGCACCACGAGCGCGACGGCCTGGCTGACCAGCTTGGTGTCCACGACCCGGACCGGCACGGGAGCGGTCTCGGCGGCCAAGGTGGCCGACTGGACGGTGCCCGACAGCGGTGAGGTGAGGTGGATGGACACGATCTCCTCGGCGCCGGCGGCAGCCAGCGCCTCGTACGCCGCGGTGAAGTCCGCCGGCGAGGGCTGCGAGGTCTTCGGAAGCCCGGCGAAGGCCTTCAGGCGCGGGAAGAACTCGTCGGGCGCCATCTCGCGCCAGTCGAGGAAGGTCTCCTCACCGAAGGAGACCTTGAGTGGCACCATCGACACGTCGCGCTCCGCGTACCACTCGAGCGGGCGGTCAGCCGTGCTGTCGCAGACGATCCCGACCTTGCCCATCGTGCTCCTCCCGAAGCGTCCGCGGAACGCGGCGCTACTCGGCCGCCATCACCAGGGGGTAGAGCGGCTGCTCGCCCCGTAGGGAGTCTATCTCAAGGTCCGGACGCGCTTGCGCCACGGCGATGCGCACGCGCTGGAGGTCCTCGTCGGACAGGTCCTCGCCCGCCAGCAGCGTGAGCGAGTCGCGCCCGTCCGCGACGACCGAGGCCAGCCGGACCGCGACGTCGACGACATCGTCACCGACCTCGCGGATATCCTCGTCGTCGACGATGCCGATCACCTGCCCGGCCGCGATGTCCCCGCCGGCGGCCTTGGCGTCCTTGACGGCCGTCGTGACCTCGCCCGTCCGAACGCGCGCGGCGGCCTCGGCCATGGGGCCCACGAGCGACGCTGTGTCGGCGTCCGCGTCGAACTCGAGCATCGCGGCGAAGCCCTGCGGGACCGACCACGTCGGGACGATCGCGACGGGACGGTCCATGAGCGCGGGCACCTGCTGGGCGGCCATGACGATGTTCTTGTTGTTCGGCAGGATGATGACCTCGGCGGCGTCGACCTTGCGGCAGGCCTCGAGCAGGTCGCCGGTCGACGGGTTCATGGTCTGGCCGCCGCTGACGACCTCGTCCACACCGAGGCTGAGCAGGACGTCGCGCAGCCCGGAGCCGACGGCGACCGCCACGACGCCGACCCGCTTCGAAGGGGCCGCCGCGCCCTCGCGGGAGTGGCGCGCCTCGGCGCGTTCGGCGGTCTGGCGGCGCATGTTGTTGATGTGGACCTGGGAGACCTCGCCCAGCGAAGTCGCGTGCGCGATCACGGCGCCCGGGTCGTCGGTGTGCACGTGGACCTTCAGCGTGTCGCCGGACCCCACGACGAGCTCCGAGCCGCCGTGATCCGAGACCCATTCGGTGATGCCCTCGGTGTCGAGCGCCTCGCCATGGACGAGGAACTCCGTGCAGTAGAGGTACTCGTCGTTCTCCCAGTCGTCCGCGGGCTGGACCGCCAGGGCGGGACCGGCGGCGACGATCTCCTCGGCGCGGCGGAGCGCGGCGCCCTCGAGCGCGGAG
>VAUM01000328.1 GCA_005774595.1 Actinomycetota bacterium | reverse complement strand
GCCGTCCCGCCGCCGTCTCGACCGCGGCCGCGAGTTCGACCTCCGTGGCGCCGCCGACCGACAGCAGCACCGGCAGGCCCGTCCCGAGCGCGGCTCCCAGCAGGCCCGCGTCATCGGCGTCCATCGCGTGGATCTTCAGGCCCTCGGCTCCCGCCGCCATCGCGATCGCGAGCGAACGCGGGCCGTAGACGTCGAACAGCGCGATCTTGCCGGCCGAGCGGACCGCGGCCGCGGCATCCGCCAGCACGCCATCGGCGAACTCGAGCGACTCGAACACCTCGCGCATCGGATGGCGGAACGAGACCACCTCGTCGGCGACGATCGGCTGGAACTTGACCGCGTCCGCGGCGCCGTCGCAGAGGCGCGCGACGAGGTCGCGCAGGTAGCCCTCGTCGCCGCCGTGGCAGTTGGCCACCTCGGCGATCAGCAGCGGCCAGGTGTTCGCGGCATCCGGCGCGCTCACAGGTAGTTCACCTCGCAGTCCACGCAGGCGGGCACTTCGTCGTAGGCGCCGCGCAGGTGCGTGGCGCGCACCGCCTCGATCTCGGCGCCGTGCCACAGTTCGTGCAGCGGGGTGTCGTTCACGTTCCCGAGCGGGCTCAAGCCCTGATGGTCGCCGCAGCACATCAGCACGGTCCCGTCCCAGAGCACGACGAGCCGCTGCCAGAGTTGGTGGCAGGGGAAGCGCAGTGCGCCGCGGTCCTCGGCGCGGGCCGCCTCGCCGGTGACGTTGTGCCCGGCCCGGTAGCGCGAGAAGCCGACACGGTTGGCCCTGTCCTCCCAGAAGTCCAGGTAGCGCAGCGCCTCCTCGGCGTTGTCCTCCATGTACACCATCTGCACCTGCACGCTCGGCCGGGTCAGCCCGAGCTCGTTCCGCACCTCGATGAAGCGCAGCACGCGCGGGACCGTCTTCTCGTAGGTGGTGCCCCGGCGGATGGCGTCGTAGACCTCCGGCGTGACCGCGTCGATCGAGAACTTGATGCGGTCGAGGCCCGCCTCGATGAGCGCACGCGACAGCTCCTCGGTGAGCAGCGAGCCGTTGCTGTTGAACTGCACCTCGAGGACACCGGCATCCTTGGCCTTGGCCACGAACTCGGCGAGACGCGGGTGCATCATCGGCTCGCCGCGGAAGTTGAACTTGATACTCGGCAGGTGATGCTCGCGCACCTCGGCGAGGATGCAATCGTACAGCTCGTCAGACATGAAGCCGCGCTCCATGTCGGCGAAGGGGATCTGGCACATCGCGCAGCGCAGGTTGCAGGTGTTGGTGACCTCGACGTCGACGTGGAGCGGGAACTCCTCGACGACGTGGGCCTTCGGGTTCTCCGACCACTTGCGGCGGTACTCGGCGAACTCGGGCCCGAACGTGGCGTTCGCGTCCGCGAGGCGGTCGGTGCCGAGCACCTCGAAGTAGTCGGGGCTCACGACGACCATGCGGTCGCGCCCGACGTGCGCCTCGATGGCCTCGAGTGCCGGCCTGCTCATCGTCTGTCCCCTTCCGGCGGCAGGAACGCCGCGAGCGTCTCATCCGAGACCTCGCCGAGCGACGCGTCGACGAACGCGCGCGCCTCGGCGGCCTGCGAAGCGTAGTCATCGTCCGACAGCGCCGCGAAGGCGTCCAGCGCCGATGCGACGCCGGCTGCGTCGACAGGCTCCGCGCGAAGCGCCGCGCAGCCCGCGGCCGGGTCGAGCGACAGGTCGTCACCGAGATCGATGTGCACGGCGGGGACCCCGGCGGCGAGCGCCTCGAACGCGACGGCGCTGGCGTCGTAGACGACCGCCGAGGCGTTCGCGAGGTCGTGCGCCAGCGGGTGGCCGTGCGACAGCGCGAACCCGGCGGCCCGCAGATCGAAGCCGAGGGCTCCGGCGAGGCGCTCCGCGGGCGCGAGCGGGTGCGGGCGCACCACGACCCGCGCGGGAGCGACGAGCCGCGGCAGGTCCCGCAGCGCGCGCAACACGCGGATGCTGCGGCCGAAGTCTCCGAGCACGACCAGCACGTCGCCCGGCGCGGTCCGGCGGACGACGTGGTGCGCCGGCTCGGGCCGCGCCGTGCGCAGCGACGGGCCGACGGCCAC
>VAUM01000327.1 GCA_005774595.1 Actinomycetota bacterium | reverse complement strand
GCTGCACGCGCAACCCGAAGATCGTCGAGGAGGCCGCGCGCATCACCGCGCGGGCGAGCGGATGCGCCGAGTGCACCTCGAGCGCGGCAGCGGTCTCGAGCACGTCGGGCGCCGGAGAGCCGGCGAGCGCGACCACGTCCGCGACCTCCGGGCACCCGTACGTGAGCGTCCCGGTCTTGTCGAACGCGATCGCGCGCGCCTGCGCCGCCCGCTCGAGGTGCGCACCGCCCTTCACGAGCACGCCGTCGCGCGTGGCGCGCCCGATGGCCGAGACGATCGCGACCGGCGTGGACACCACGAGCGCGCACGGGCACGACACCACGAGCAGCACGAGCGCCCGGTAGAACCAGGTCTCCGCACCGCCCCAGTCGGCGCCGACGGCGCGGGCGAGCACGGGCGGGACGACAGCGAGCAGCGCCGCCGAACACACGACGGCCGGCGTGTACCAGCGGGTGAAGCGCTCGACGAGCGTCTGTACGGGTGCGCGCGACGCCTGCGCCTCCTCGACCATGTGCACGATCCGCGCGAGCGTGGTGTCCTCGGCCTCGGCGGTGACCTCGACCTCGAGCAGGCCGTTCGTGTTCAGCGTGCCGGCGAAGACCGTGTCGCCGGGCGCCTTGTCCGCCGGCACGGACTCCCCCGTGACCGGGGACTCGTCGACGGCCGAGGCGCCTTCGCGCACGACGCCGTCGAGCGGCACGCGGTCGCCCGGGCGGACCTGCACGCGCTCGCCGACCGCGACGTCCGCGGCGACGACCTCCTCGGCCTCACCGCCGCGCAGCACGCGCGCCGTCGGCGGCGCGAGGTCCATCAGGTCGCGGATCGAGCTGCGCGTGCGCTCGAGCGCGCGGGACTCGAGCATGCCGCCGACCGCGAAGAGGAACACCACCATCGCCGCCTCGGACCACTCACCGATCGCCATCGCGCCGAGCGCGGCGACGGTCATGAGCACGTTCATGTCGAGCACGCGGGCGCGGAGCGACACGAGCGCGCGCCGCACCGTCACCGTGCCCGACGCGGCCGCAGCGGCCGCGTAGAGCGCCGCGCTCGCCCACTCCGGCGCCGCGGCGAGGCGCACGAGCCACGCGAGCGCCATCAGCACGCCGCCGGCCGCCGCGGCCAGCTCGAACCGGTGCCGCGCGAGCCACGCCTCGACGCCCGCGTCCTCGGGCGCCTGCGGAGCGCGCCTGCCGCGCTCGAGCGGCTCGATGCCGTGGCCGCTCGCGCGCACCACCGCCTCCACGGCCGCCAGCGGTGAGGAGCCGGCCTCGTGCTCGATGAGCAGCGTGCCGCTCGCGAAGTTCACGTCGGCGAAGAGCACGCCCTCGACCTGCCCTGCGGACTTGGCCACGGCCCGCGCGCAGTCGGGTCAATCGAGGCCGCTGAGGCGGTACGCCGCATGCTCGATGCCGCCCGCCGCCTCGTGGGCCGCCCTCGCGAGCGCGGCGTCGATCTCGTCGGCGGTGACGAGGTCGGCGTCCCAGCACACCTCGACCGAGGCCGCCGAGGCGTCGCACGCGACGGACTGCACCCCCGGCACGGCCCGTACCGCCGCGCAGACGCGCTCCGCGCACCCGGGGCACGAGACCTGGGCGGGAGACAGTGCGGGGATCCTGAATGTGACGGTGCGGCAGGCCATACCGTCAGTATTCCCTGCCCGCGCCCGCGGCGCATCACCGCTTCGCGCACGCTACACTCCTGTCCAGCGCTCGAAGGGGGCCGAGTGGACGAGCTCCGCGTGCTGACGCAGGGCGAGGCGGACACCGAGGCGGCGGGGCCGAAGGCGGCCGTGCTCGCGCGGGCGGCCGCCGCCGGCATGCCGGTACCGCCGTTCTTCGTGGTGCCGGCCGATGCGCACCGCGAGCACGCCGCGCGCGCGGGCGTCACGGCGGCGCTGACGGAGACGGTGCCGCTCACGATCGCGGACGCTTCGCGCTTCCGGGAGGCGATCGCGGCCGCGCCGCTCGCGCCGGGCCTGCGCGAGTCGATCGCCGCGGCCCTCGCGACCCTCGGCGGGCCGCCTGTCGCGGTGCGGTCCTCGGGCACGGCCGAGGACCTCCCCGGGCTGTCGTTCGCAGGCCAGCACGGAAC
>VAUM01000326.1 GCA_005774595.1 Actinomycetota bacterium | reverse complement strand
CGTTCGACGTCTACGTGGACGCGACCGCGCCCGACTCGAGCGACGACGCGCCCGCCGGATGGGTCAACGGCCCGGTCGACGTCACGCTCTCGCGCGTCGACACCCTGTCGGGCCCGGCGGACACGTACTACGTGCTGAACGCCGGCGCGCCCGCGCTGTACGGCGCACCGGTCCACGTCACGCTCGAGGGCACCAACACCCTCGCCTACTGGTCGACCGACGCGGTCGGCAACGTGGAGCCGACGCGCACGGCGCTCGTGCGGATCGACGACAGCGCCCCCGTCACGACGTGCACCGTGCAGACCTCGTACACGGGGACCGCGACCATCACGCTCGTACGCTCGGACGCCTACTCCGGCGCCGCGCACACCTACTGGAGCCTGGACGGCGCCGCGGCGGTCGAGGGGACGTCGGTCACGACGACGCTCGGTGGCGTCCACACCCTCGAGTTCCGCTCGGTCGACGCGATCGGCAACAGCGAGACGACCAAGAGCGTCTCGTTCGACGTGCTGCAGCGCTTCGACCACACCGACCCCGCGATCTTCTACGACGGCAGCCAGTGGGCGACGTCGACCAACGCCGCGTACCACGGCGGCACGATCAGGTATGCCACTACCGGCAACCCGCGTGCGGTCTTCATGTTCCGCGGCACCGGTTTCGACTGGATCGCCTACCGCAACACGGCCTATGGAATCGCCACGATCACGGTCGACGGCTCCGTCGTCACCACCGACCTGTACTCCCCCACCGTGGTCTACAAGTCCATCGTGTATCGGACCCGCAGCCTGGCGGACACCACCCACACGGTGGTCATCGAGCGCACCGGCTCCAAGAACGCGTCGGCGAGCGCCGCCAACGTCGACATCGACGCGATCGACCTCGTCGGCCAGTTCGTGACGGACACCTTCGCGCCCGTCACCACGCACGCCGCCGAGACCGAATGGTCCTCGACGCCCGTGACCGTGACCCTGTCCGCGAGCGACACGGGCGTCGGCGTCCGGAACACCTACTACCGCATCGGTGCAGGCTCGCAGACGACCTACACCGCGCCGTTCTCCGTGTCGGTGCCCGGCACCGCGACCGTCGCGTACTGGTCGGTCGACAAGCGCGGCAACATCGAGTCCGAGAACTCCCTCGAGACCCGCTACGACTCGAACGCGCCGACCACGACCCCCGAGTACCCGGGCGGCTGGGTCGCAGGGTCCGCCACGGTCACGCTGACCGCGACCGACGAGCACTCGGGCGTCGCGAGCACGTACTACCGGATCGGCGCAGGTGCGGACACCACCTACACCGCGCCGTTCGCCATCACCGACGAGGGCACGACGACCGTCGCCTTCTGGTCGACGGACGCTGTCGGCCGCGTCGAGGCGGAACAGACGCTCGACGTCCACGTGGACGCAAGCGCTCCCGTCACCGGTGACGACGCCCCGACCGGATGGGCCAAGGGCCCGGTGGCAGTGCACCTGACACCGACCGACGCGTACTCCGGCATCGGCACGACGTACTACACGCTCAACGGCGGAGCACCCGAGGTGTACGGCGGGCAGATAGACGTGACCCTCGAGGGCACGAACACCGTCGTCTACTGGGCCGTCGACAACGTCGGCAACACCGAGGCCACCCACTCGGCCGGCTTCCGCGTCGACTCGACCGCGCCACTCACCACGAGCAACGCGCTCGCCTCGTACGCCGAGTCCGCCTCGATCTCGCTGACCGCGACCGACACGGGCTCCGCGGTGGCGCACACCTACTGGAGCCTCGACGGCGGGACCTGGACCGAGGGCACGACGATGACCACCTCGGCAGGCGGTACCCACCAGCTGCGGTTCTACTCGGTGGACAGCGTCGGCAACGTCGAGACCACGAAGACAGCCGTCTTCGACGTCCTCGTGCGCTACGACCATACGAACTCAGCGATCGTCTACGAGGGCAGCTCGTGGGCCACCTCGTCGAGCGGCTTCCACTACGGCGGCAGCATCCGGTACGCGAACGGGCTGCCCGCCAAGGCGACCTTCATGTTCGACGGCACGGGATTCGACTGGGTCGCGTTCCGCACGACCAGCTACGGCATCGCCACGGTCACGGTCGACGGCAGCTC
>VAUM01000325.1 GCA_005774595.1 Actinomycetota bacterium | reverse complement strand
CGCGCTCCGGCCGCTCGCGGACCCGGCGCTCGGCACCGCCGCGCGCCTCTCGGGCCTGCGCGCCGGCTCGACCGCGCCACCTGCTGCGTAGCGCGCTTTCCGAGCGCTCGCCGCGCGCGCTCCCTGTGCTACCATCGCCCTGCGGCCCGTACGCGGGCCGTCTGTTGTCGCGCGCACGCGGTGGGCCGCACGTCGCCCGCCCGCCCGCGCGGGGGACCGCACCGATCGCAGGAGGCGAAAGGCAGCACCGTGGCTCTCGAGGGCAACCTCAGGGACTTCTCGCTGGCCGACATGTTCCGGCTGCTGGAGAGCGGCCGGAAGACCGGCACGCTCCACATGGAGCAGGGCGACACCCAGGGCCGCGTGTGCTTCAAGAAGGGCCGCATCTTCTTCGCCAGCTCGAACTACAACCGCGAGTCGCTCGGCAAGCGGCTGGTCAAGGCAGGCGTCATCTCGGAGAAGCAGCTGCGCCAGGCGCTCGGCCTGCAGAAGATCCAGAAGAAGGAGAAGGCGGGCCGCCGGCTCGGCCAGATCCTCGTCGACGAGGGCTACCTCGACAGCAAGGTGCTCGAGAGCTTCATCGCCGACCAGATCAACGACACGCTGTTCGACCTGTTCCGCTGGGAGGACGGCGCGCTGCGCTTCGAGCCCGACGAGACCGCCGACGAGGAGGACATCGGCCTCTCGGTGTCCGTCGAGAACGTGATCATGGAATCGTCACGCCGCCTCGAGACCTGGGAGAAGATCCGCCAGAAGATCCCGAGCCTCGACACCGAGTTCATCATGGCCGCCGCTCCCGGCGACAAGTCGATGGAGATCCACCTCAAGCCCAAGGAGTGGCTGCTGCTGTGCTACCTGCACGGCGGGCGCACCGTGCGCGAGCTCATCGAGCTGACCGGCCACAACGACTTCGAGACCGCCAAGATCCTCTTCGGCATGTATTCGGCCGGCCTCATCGAGAAGGTCGGCGCCGTCGAGGACGACGAGTCCGCGTGACGTGAGGCTGCTCCGATGACGGAGAGCCAGCTTTCCAAAGACCTCACCTCGGAGGAGTTCCGGAAGTTCCGGGACTACATCCACGAGCATTCCGGCATCTTCCTCGAGGAGAGCAAGGCCGACTCGCTGCGCATCTCGCTCATCACGCGCGCGACGCGTCACAAGTTCGGCTCGCTCATCGAGTACTTCCAGCTGCTCTCGCGCGACGAGGACGAGTTCAACGAGCTGCTCAACCTCGTCACCATCAACGAGACGTCGTTCTTCCGCTTCCCGGGCCAGTTCGACGCGTTCGTCAGGCGGGTGCTCCCCGAGGTCATGGAGCGCAAGGCGATGAGCGGCCGCGACCTGCGCGTCTGGTCGGCCGGCTGCTCCACCGGCGAGGAGCCCTACTCGATCTCGATGGCGCTGCTCGACTCCGGGATCGCAGGCATGGGCTGGAAGCCGTACGTCATGGGCACCGACGTGTCGACAAAGGCGCTGCGCATGGCGCGGACCGGCGTGTACTCCGGCCGCACGCTGCTCAACCTGAGCGACGACGTGCTCAGGCGTCATTTCGACGAGACGCCCGAGGGCTACCGCGTCGCGCAGCACGTCCGCAAGCTCGTCGAGTTCAGCTACCACAACCTCATCAAGGAGCCGTACCCCCTCGCGTTGATGGGTAACTGGGACGTCATCTTCTGCCGCAACGTGACCATCTATTTCCAGCTCGACTCCACGAAGCGCGTCGTGTCGAACTTCTACCGGTGCCTGAACGAGGGCGGTTACCTGTTCATCGGGCACTCGGAGACGCTCACCAACGTGTCCGACGAGTTCGAGGCGCTGGAGGTCGGCGGCGTCTTCCTCTACCGCAAGACGCCGAGGCGCCGCGGCGTGTCGCTGCACGTGCCGGCCGCGTCGGCCGCCGCGTCCGCCCGCACGCGCGCCGGCGCGCGCGAGCGGCGCGGGCACGCCCGCGAAACGGAGCACCCGAAGCGCGCTCCGCGCAGGGCTGCCGGGGCGGCGCCCGAGGAGACCGCCGCCGAGGCGCCCGCGACGGCCGAGGCGCTCGCGGAGGCACGCCGGCTCGCGGCCGCCGGGGAGCCGCGCGCGGCACTGGCGCTCGTAGCCGAC
>VAUM01000324.1 GCA_005774595.1 Actinomycetota bacterium | reverse complement strand
CGAGGAGCCGTAGCGCATGCCCGAGCCGTCCCGCACCGCCGTTGCCACCGGCTCCGCCGCCGCGTGGCTGCTCGCCGTGCGGCCGAAGACGCTGCCCGCCGCCGCCTCGGGCGTCGTGGTCGCCACCGTGCTCGCGTGGCGCGACGGCGCGTTCGCGCTCGGGCCTGCGCTCGCCGCGCTCGCGATCGCGGTGCTCCTGCAGGTGGCGAGCAACCTCGCCAACGACGTCTACGACGACGAGCGCGGCGCCGACACGCCCGACCGCCTCGGGCCCACGCGCGTGACGAACGCCGGGCTGCTCAGCCGCACGCAGGTCAAGACGGGGCTGAAGATCGCGCTCGCGGTCGCGTTCGCCCTCGGCGTGTACCTGACCTTCGTCCGAGGCTGGTTCGTGCTCGTCATCGGGCTGGCGGCGATGGTCTCGGCGGTCGCGTACACCGGCGGGCCGTACCCGCTCGGCTACCACGGGCTGGGCGAGGTGTTCGTGTTCACCTTCTTCGGCGTGGCGTGCGTCGCGGGGACCTACTGGGTGCAGTCAGGCTCGGTCACGCCCGCGGTGTGGCTGATGACGGTGCCGCCGGGGCTGATCATCACCGCCATCCTCGTGGTGAACAACCTGCGCGACGTGGAGCAGGACCGCCGCGTGGGCAAGCGCACGCTCGCGGTGCGCCTCGGCGTGGGCGCGACGCGCGCCGAGTGGGTGGCGTGCGTGGCGGGCGCGTACGTGGTCGTGACCGCGGGTGTGGCCGCAGGCCTGCTGCCGCCGCACGCGCTGGCCGCGTGGCTCTCGGTGCCGCTCGCGCTGGTCACCGGCCGCACGGTCCTGCGCGAGGCGGGGCGTCCGCTCAACGCCGCGCTCGCGCGTACGGGTATGCTCGCGCTCGTGTTCGCGCTGCTGTTCGCGGCGGGAGTGGTGGCGGCCGGGCGATAGTGCGGGCCGCCCGCGATCGGGGACCGGCATCTACTCCCGCCGGGCCACGATCCTCACGGTGCACGTGCCGTTCGACAGCACGTCGCCCGCCTCGTCGCGGCACTCGACGTCCCAGATGTGCTCGCGCTCTCCGAGATCCCTCGGCACCGCGATGCCCGTCACCGTGCCCTCGCGCGCGCTCTTCACGTGCCGGACGCACAGCTCGACCCCGAACACCGCCACCTGCTCGAGGTCGACGTTCGCGATCGAGCCGAGGCTCGCGACCGTCTCGAGCAGGGCCGCGGTCGCACCACCGTGCAGGTAGCCGAACGGCTGCACGGTCCGCTCGTCGACCGGCATCGTCGCCACCACGCGCTCGGGCGACGTGCTCACGATCTCGATGCCCAGCGACTCGAGGAGCGTTCCTTCAGTCTCCATGACGCCTCATCTCGATCGTGTCGATCAGCAGTTCGCCGATGCGCTCGAAGTCCGGCTCGAACCCGAGCCCCGGGCCTTCAGGCAGCACCACGTCCCCGTCACGCACGGTGACCGGCGGGATCACGATGTCGCGCTCAAAGTACCGCTGTGTCTCGGAGATGTCTCCCGGGATCGTGAACCCCGGCAGGGTCTCGAACTGCGCGTGGAGGTACTTCGACACACCCGTCTCGTACATCCCGCCGAGCCATACCTGCGCTTCTGCCTCCAGGCAGCGCCGGTAGGCGAGCAGTGACGGCAGCACCCCTCCGTACTTCCCGATCTTCAGGTTGACGTTCCGCAGGTTCGGCGACGCGAGCACGGCGTCGAGGTCGCGCGCGTCGCGGATCGACTCGTCGACGCACACCGGCGTGGAGATGAGCGCCTGGAACGCGGCGAGCGCCTCGATCCCGCCGCCGACCGGCTCCTCGACGCAGACGAGGTCGAACTCGTCGAGTGCGCGGAACACCCCGACGTCCGCTACGCCGTAGCCGCGGTTCGCGTCGGCCATCAGCATAAGGTCCGGATGCGCCTCTCGGACCGCCCGCACGCGCTCGACGTCGTCGCCGGGCCGGATCTTCAGCTTCACGCGCCGGTAGCCCTTCTCCACGAAGCGCGCGACCTCGGCCAGGGTCTGTTCGATCGGCATGACGCCGAGGGACACACCTGCGGGCGCGCGGCTCCCGGGCTCGACCCCCGCCCACTCGGCGAGGATCTCGGGCCTG
>VAUM01000323.1 GCA_005774595.1 Actinomycetota bacterium | reverse complement strand
CGCAGGAAGCGCCTGTTGGGCTGGTGCTTCGAGTTGCGGGTCAGGTACTGGGTGCTCGGGTGTGGCTACGCGAGCGAGCCTGAACGAGTACCGCGAGGCTGCAGACAGAGACTACCGAAGCCACCCATAGCCAGTACCCGCTGCTGAACCAGAAGCCGAGATTCGTGCCACTCCAGAGATCGAACAGCGCCTGGCCGAGGACTACCACCGCTACCGCAGCGCTCACGTGCCATGCGTTCAGGCGGGCGGCACGGCCGAGAAGAAGGAGACCCGCGGCAGTCACGGCCGAGCTGATGACCACGGTCGCGCCGTCGAGAACGAGGAGGAATCCCGGACCGGGCGCTTCAGTGCCGGGCAACATGTCCCGCAGAGGGAAGATGGTTGAGTTGAGCACGGTCGAAACGAGCACGGTCAGCGGCTCAAAGCCGACAAGGATGACGATTCCCGCCACGACCACACACGTGATGGCGACTGCGGCGTTCTTGGCAACGCTCAGGGCCTCCGACATCTCGCGCCTCCCTGCAGATTCACCCCGCCCAACGTTCTTGCGTTTCAGCGGAGCGCGCCTGCGCGCCGCCTTCAATGCCGATTCTAGTCCTCAGGCGCGCTTCCGCTGGAAACGCGGGTTGGGCTGGCGCCGTTGAACCAGTCATCGAAGCTGTCTGAGTCAGCTGCCAGATCGGCTGGCGCTTCAGCCTCCTGATACGAGTCGAATGCCGACGCCGCAGCCGGCGTGTAGAGAATCCAGATTGACACGCCGCAAGCGACCGCTGCGCCGATGAGTTCTCCCAACGTGATGAGTCTGGCCGCTGAGCCGCTGAAGGCGAGTCCGAACAGGTAGCTCACCTGGAGTTGCATGTCCGCAGGGGTTGCGGCGACGTATAGCCCGAGACCCATGCTCCAGACGCCGACAACCACCGCCCAGAACGTGGCCCACTTGCGCGATGACGGCTTTGCTTGGAACAGACCGACGCCGACCGGCAGCATGAGTGCGAACACCTCGAAGGTCATCACGCCGCGGAAGACCAGATCCGCGATCATGCTGATGAGGGCGAGTCCGCCGAACCCGCAGAATGCGGATGCGACGATCTTCAAACGGAGCGGCACTACATTCTCCTGCGCTCAGCCCAACGTCCTGCGCTTCAGCGGAGCGCGCCCCGCTCCGCCTTCAAGACCGATTCTACGCCGCAGGCGCGCTTCCGTTGGAAGCGCTGGTTGGCCCGCTGGCGTCATGCGGTGTCGAACCCGCGTGGCCGGTGACGAAGTTACCGGCCCGCAACCCGCCCCGGACGCCATCTGCGAGATCGAAGGACCGGCGGCCTGCGGTCCGGGATCGCCCCCGGGCGCACCCTCTCGAAGCACAAGCACGCCGCCATGGGGGCTAACGTTTCTGCGCTTCAGCGGAGCGCGCCGCGCTCCGCCTTCAAGACCGATTCTACGCCGTAGGCGCGCTTCCGCTGGAAGCGCCTGTTCGACACACGCGGTCGCGTCGGTGCTACGGAGCGGGAACCCATCGCGAGGCGTCCATCGCGGAGACGATCGAGACGTCGAATGCGTCTCTGACCGCGCGATAGCGCACATCTTCCTGCCATGCGGCCATCGCGTCGGCGGAGGCCCAGACCGTGTGAAGGTGGTACGTGCGCTCGGCGCCGAGCACCTTGGCGGCAACCAGCTTCTCAAGTCCGGGGAACCCCTCAGTCGCTCCGAGCGCACTGGTGAATGCTGCGACGAATGCGGATTCCGCTTCGTCGTCCTTCAGCGTGACGGTGATGGTCGACAGGATGCTCACGATGCTCCTTCCGGCGGGGGCGGGGTCTTCCCGCGGGACCGCGGCCGGCCTCCTACTCCTCGCGGCTCAGCGGCGGACGTGCGATGAAGTATGCCATCCCGCCCGGAGGTCCGAAGACAACAGGCAGCAGCAGCAGCCACCAAGGAAGCCGCCGCCTGCGGATGTCGATCGCGACCGCGATGTCGATGACAACCATGCAGGCGACGAGATAGACGACGGCGAACGGGCTGAACTCGAGCGTCACGGACCTTCCTCCTCGCGTTGTGTCGAACGTTCGGCGCTTCAACGGAGCGCGCCGCGCTCCGCCTTCAAGATCGATTCTACGCCGTAGG
>VAUM01000322.1 GCA_005774595.1 Actinomycetota bacterium | reverse complement strand
CACCCTCGGCGACGAGACGTACGGCGTGCCCATCGCCGACGTGCGCGAGATCTACCTGGAGTACGAGGTCACGCCGATACCGTGCGTGCCCGACCACATCCAGGGCGTCATCAACATCCGGGGCGAGATCGTCTCGGTCACGAAGCTCGCGGCCCTGATGCGCCTGGCGGGCGCGGGCACGGCCGAGGGGGAGTCGCAGGCCATCGTGGTGCGCAACGACTCGTGCGTGACAGCCATGGTGGTCGACGAGATCGGCGACATCGTGGAGGTGCCGAAGGACTCGGTGGAGCCTCCGGTGTCGATGATCGGCAAGGCGCAGGTGGAGTTCGTGTCGGGGTCCGTGTACGTGGACGGCAGGCTCATCGGGCTGATCAACATCGGCCGGGTGCTGCAGCCCGTCGGCGGCGAGGACTAGGTGAAGGGGTCGGGAGAGCGATGATCAAGGGTCTCATCGACAAGTTCCGCGGCAAGGTCCTGTGGAAGTACTCGGCGTGGACCATCCTCCTGATGTTCGTGGTCAACCTGGGGCAGTGGTCCGTCGTCTGGATCATGTTCGGCGACGACATGCGCAAGAGTCCGGGGTTCGTCACCCAGCTGGTGGTCGCCGGCGGCACCTTCACGCTTCTCGCCATGCTGTTCGTCGTCGTGTTCATCGTCATCGGCAACCGCTTCATGAAGCCGCTCGACCTCGTGGTCGAGAGCGTCAAGGCGGCGTGCCAGGGCGAGGTCGGGCGCAAGGTCGATCTCGACAGCGGCGACGAGTTCGGCGTGCTCGCGCGCTCCTACAACCAGATGCTCGACCTCATCGTCTACCTCATCCGGCAGACCCAGGAGTCCTCGCGCCGTCTGGCCGCCTCGTCCGCCGAGATCCTCTCCGCGACCGAGGAGCAGGCGTCGGGCTCCGCCGAGCAGGCGGCCTCCATCAGCGAGACGACCGCCACGATGGAGGAGCTCGCCGCGACCTACCGCCAGATCGCCGACAACGCCAACCAGGTCGTGACGATGGCGGAGGCGTCGCTCGGCACCGCCGAGTCCGGCCAGCACGCGGTCATGAACACGCTCAGCGCCATGGAGGAGATCAAGAGCCGCTCGCAATCGTCCGCGAACAAGATCCTCGCTCTCGGCGAGCGCAGCCAGCAGATCGGCCAGGTGCTGACGATCATCAACAGCATCGCCGACCAGACCAAGATCCTCGCGCTCAACGCCGCTATCGAGGCGGCGCGCGCGGGCGAGGCGGGCAAGGGCTTCTCGGTCGTCGCCATCGAGATCCGCAAGCTGGCCGAGTCGGTCGTCGACTCGACCGGCGAGATCTCGACGATCATGACCGAGATCCAGGCGTCCGCGAACGAACTGGTCATCGCCACCGAGCAGGAGCTCAAGCAGGTCCAGTCCGGCGTCGACCTCGCTCACGTCACCGGCGAGTCGCTCGACCAGATTCTCGAGATGATCGAGCAGACCACTGTCGCGGCCAAGGAGATCTCGGCCGCCACCCAGCAGCAGAAGAGCGCGACCGACCAGGTCGTCAAGGCGATGCGCGAGGTCGCTTCCGTGGCCCAGCAGACCGCCGCAGGCAGCAAGCAGGTGGCGACCGCCGCCGAGCAGCTGTCCGCGATCGCGGCGGAGTCGAGCCAGGTCGGCGCGGCGTTCAGGATCGTCGACTAGAGCGGGCGCGGGGAGACGAGGCGACACATGGTCGAGTTCGACCGCAGCGCGTTCATATCGAAGTTCCAAGAGGAGGCCCAGGACCTGCTCCAGCGCCTGAACGAGGGCGTCATCATGCTGGAGGCGGACCCGGACAACCGGGAGCTCATCGATCAGATGATGCGCGACGCCCACACCATCAAGGGCTCGTCGCGCATGGTGGGACTCATCGACATCTCCGACGTGGCGCACCGGCTCGAGGACATCATGGTCAAGGTCCGAGACCGCGAGTACGCCTACACGCCCGAGTTCTCCGACCTGTTCTTCCAAGCGCTCGACGCGATCGTGTTCCTCGCCGACAACGTCGGAGCCGACCAGTCGCAGGTCGACCTGCCGGGCCTCCAGGCGCGCCTCACGATCCTCGCCGAGACCGGCGACCCGGGCGCGGCCGCGGCCGTCACGGCGCCGGAAGCGCCGGCGGAC
>VAUM01000321.1 GCA_005774595.1 Actinomycetota bacterium | reverse complement strand
CGCCCTCGCCGAGCGCGACGGGCTGGACGAGGCCGACGTCGAGCGCTGGGGGCTGGTGGGCCTGCTGCACGACCTCGACTACGCCGAGACGGCCGACGACCCGGCGCGCCACGGCCTGGTGACGGCCGAGGCGCTCCGGGGCCGAGTGGACGAGGAGATGCTCCACGCCATCCTCGCCCATGCCGAGAAGGTGGAGATGGTGTCGCGGATGGACACGGCGCTGTACGCCGCGGACCCGACGACCGGGTTCATCGTGGCCGCCGCGCTCATCCGGCCGGAGAAGCGGCTGGACCGCGTGGACGTCGGCGCCCTGCTGCGGCGCTGGAAGGAGAAGGCGTTCGCGAAGGGCGCGGGCCGCGACCAGATGGACGCGTGCGGCGGCCTCGGCATGACGCGCGAGGAGTTCCTCGCGCTCGCGCTGGCCGCGATGCAGGCGCATGCGGAGGACCTCGGCCTGTAGGGTCCGCGCGCGGCGGGCGGTGTTGACGCCCCTGTGTATACTCGCAAGCATTCGCGCGCCGTCCTTGATGCGCGCACCGAGGCCCGGAGGGTCGCATCTTGAAGCTCGTCGTCTCCGAGAAGAACATCGCCGCGAAGCGCATCGCCGAGATCCTGGCGGTGGGCAAGCCCAAGTCCGACAAGGTCGGGGCGACTGCGGTCTACCGGTTCCGCCGCGACGGCGAGGACTGGGTCAGCATCGGCCTCAAAGGTCACATCCTGGGCGTGGACTTCCCGCTGAAGCTCGCCTACGGCGACCGCGGCTGGGAGTCCGTGTGGCCGGACGACCGCACCGCGCCCGCCTCGATCCCCGAGGCGCTCCCGGTCCCCCCGTGGGAGTCGCGCAGCAAGCCGTTCCTCGCGTCGGGCATCGACCTGAAGCCGTGGAAGGTGGCGTCGCTGCCGTACCTCGTGTGGGCGCCGGTGGGCAAGTCGCCGGCCGAGGTCGAGATCGTGCGCTCGCTCAAGAAGCTCGCGAAGGAGGCCGACGAGGTCATCATCGCGACCGACTTCGACCGCGAGGGCGAGCTCATCGGCAGTGACGCGAAGGGGCTCGTCCGCGAGGTGGCGAAGGCCGTGACGGTCCGCCGCGCGCGGTTCTCGGCGATCACGAAGGACGAGATCGAGCGGGCGTTCTCGGAGCTGACCGAGGTCGACGAGGACCTCGCGGAGGCGGGCGGCTCGCGCCAGGACATCGATCTGGTGTGGGGCGCGGTGCTCACCCGCTTCCTGACGATGGCCAAGTACGCGGGCTTCGGCAACGTGCGCTCGGCCGGCCGCGTGCAGACCCCCACGCTCGCGCTCGTCGTCGAGCGCGAGCAGGAGCGCGACAGGTTCGAGCCGGAGACCTACTGGCAGGTCAAGGCCCGGTTCGCCGCCGGCGACGGCGCCGACGAGGCGGACGCGTTCGGCGGAGGGCACGCCACCGACCGCTTCAAGGCCGAGGCCGACGCCGAGGCGGTCATGGCCGCCGTGGAGGGACACGACACCGGCACGGTCACGTCGGTCGATCGCACGCAGCGTCGGGTGCCGCCGCCCACTCCGTTCAACACCACCGCGCTCCAGGCCGCCGCCGCGGCCGAGGGGATGTCGCCCGCGCGTACCATGCGCGTGGCCGAGACGCTCTACATGAACGGCTACATCAGCTACCCGCGCGTGGACAACACCGTCTACCCTCCGTCGCTCGACCTCACGGGCATCCTGCACACGCTCGCCGACGTGCCCGTGTACGCCGGCTACGTGCGCGGCCTGCTGCACGCCGGCGCGCTCACCCCCACGCGCGGCAAGCAGGAGACCACCGACCATCCGCCGATCCACCCGACCGGCGCCGGCGACCCCGACAAGCTCAAGCCCGAGGAGTGGAAGCTGTACAACCTCGTGGCGAGGCGCTTCATGGCGACGCTGTCGGGCGCGGCGACCATCGAGGGCACGAAGGTCGCCATCGACGTGAACGGCCAGCCGTTCGTCGCGCGCGGCGACGTGCTCGTCGAGCCGGGCTTCCGCGCCATCTACCCGTACGGCCTGAAGAAGGACGAGACGTTGCCGGCGCTCGCCGAGGCGGACACCGTGGCCTTCCTGGGCGCGGAGCTGCTCGAGAAGCAGACGGAGCCGCCGAAGCGCTACAGCCAGGGCGCGCTCATCCAGGAG
>VAUM01000320.1 GCA_005774595.1 Actinomycetota bacterium | reverse complement strand
CCCTGCGCGGCGCCGAACCCGGCGGAGCTGGGCACCGCGGTCACCGTCTCGGGAACCTCGTTCGGCGCCGCGCAGGGCGCGAGCACCGTGGCGTTCGACGGCATCGCTGCTGTCGTGACGGCGTGGTCGGATACCGCGATCACCGCGATCGCGCCCGGCGACGGACCGGTCGTGGTGACGTGCGACGGCATCGCCTCGAACGCTGCGGCGTTCTCCGCCTACGTGGCACCGGTGATCGCGGCGGTCGATCCGGCTCCCGCCGAGGTCGGCACGGTCGTGACGATCAGCGGCACGGCGTTCGGGGCGGCCCAGGGGCTGTCGACGGTCACGTTCAACGGCGTCCCGGCGACGGTCGTCTCGTGGTCCGACACCGCGGTCAGCGCGCTCGTCCCGGGTGACGGCCCCGTGGTCGTGACGGTCGACGGGCACGCGTCGAACGCGTTCGCGTTCGCGGCGTACTCGTCGCCGGTCATCGGTTCAGTGTCGCCGGCGTCGGCGCGCGCCGGCACCGCCGTCACCATCAGCGGTACGGACTTCGGCGCCGCTCAGGGTGCGAGCACCGTGACGTTCAACGGCGTCCCGGCCACGGTCGTCTCGTGGTCCGACACCGCGATCGACGTGACCGTCCCGTGCGAGGGCCCGGTCGTCGTCACCGTCGGCGGGCACGCGTCGAACGCCTTCGCTTTCGCGGTGCTCCCCGCGCCGGCGATCACCGCGGTCGACCCGGATCCCGCCGAGGTCGGCACCGACGTCACCATCAGCGGCACGGACTTCGGCGCGGCGCAGGGCGCGAGCACCGTGACGTTCAACGGCGTCCCGGCCACGGTCGTCTCGTGGTCCGACACCGCGATCGTCGTGACCGTCCCGTGCGACGGCCCGGTCGTGGTCACATGCGACGGGGCGGCGTCGAATGCGGTGGCGTTCGACTCGTTCATCCGGCCGCACGTCACCTCGCTGTCGAAGGACTACGCGATCATCGGTGAGACGATCACCATCACCGGCGAGCGTTTCGGCTCGGTGCCCGGCAAGGTGACCATCGCCGGCAGGCTGTATGACGCCGCTTCGTGGAGCGACACGCAGGTGACCTTCGTGGTTCCCGGTTTCGCGCAGGGGTACGTCGGCGTGCTCGTCGACGGCGTCGTCTCGAACGGCGTATGGTCGACCCACGCACCGCGTGTGGACTCGATCTCGCCGGGCTGGGCGGCGGTCGGCACCGACGTGACCATCCGCGGCGTCGGCTTCGGCCCCAACGGCAGCGGCTGGGTGGCGCTCGCGGGCAAGCCGGTGACCGTGGTGTCGTGGACGGATACCGTCGTCGTCGCCCGCATGCCCACCGGTGCGACCTCCGGCTACCTCGGAGTCGTGCGGGGGGCATGGGCGACGTCCAATGGCAAGTACCTCGGCATCATGATCCCTGCGACCGTGACCTCGGTCAGTGCCACCACGCTCACCCCCGGCCAGCAGATCACCGTGACCGGCACGAACTTCGGCGGCCCGCAGGCCACGAGCCAGGTCAAGATCGGGACGGCGGTCTGCCCGGTCGTCACGTGGACGAACACGTCGATCACGGTCACCGTGCCGTCGTTCACCGGCGCGCAGTACCTCGGGGTCTACCTCCAGGGTTGCCCGTCCAACGGGATCCTCGTGACGCGGTCGACGGCATCGCCGACCGTGGCGAGCCTGTCGCGTCCGTGGGCGAACCCGGGCGAGCAGGTCACGATCTACGGGCATGGCTTCGCCGGCGCGCAGGGCTCGGGCTTCGCGTCGATCTCGGGCGTGCGGGCGACCGTGGTGTCGTGGTCGGACACCGAGGTGACGGTCATCGTGCCCGCCGGAGCGAACGCGGGGTACGCGGGCATCTTCCAGAACGGGCTGTCGTCGAACGGCGCGTGCTTCGTGCCGTTCGAGCCCCCCGTGATCAGCTCTCTGTCCACCGCGTCCGCCGCGGTCGGCGAGCGCGTGACCGTGTCCGGCACGGCATTCGGCTCGTCCCCCGGCGTGCTCACGCTGGCTGGCACGACGGTCGCTGCAGTCTCGTGGTCGGACACGCAGATCGAGTTCGACGTCCCGGCGGGCGCGGTCTCGGGCTACGTCGGAGTCACGAAGTCGGGTTCCACGTCCAATGGCAAGTGGCTGGTCGTCAAG
>VAUM01000319.1 GCA_005774595.1 Actinomycetota bacterium | reverse complement strand
GGTGGCGAGGCCGAATCCAAGGATGATGCGCCGGAGCATGCTCCCCCTCAGGACGGCGCGACACTCACTAACCCTTGATTCAACGGAACCGTCGAATCCTCCACCGCGGCTCCGCGCTTCCGCGTATGACCATACCGCATCGCCCGCGCGTGCAGGCCATCCGCCCCACGGCGCGCTCTCGCGGTTCCGTGTAAGCCGCCTGCGGACCCCTGCCCAGCCCTCGTCGCACGTCGGCGCGGAAGCACTCGCGACGTGACGCGCCGCGTGCGAGACTGACCCAGTCAGCGCATACGATCCGAGAGGGGCCACGGCCTGATGCTCAAGGAGTTCAAGGAGTTCGCGTTCAAGGGCAGCGTCGTCGACCTCGCGGTCGGCGTGATCATCGGCGCCGCGTTCAACGCGGTGGTCAAGGCGTTCGTCGACAACCTGATCAACCCTCTGCTCGGCCTGCTCGGCGGCGGGAAGGCGAGCCTCGAGGCGCTCGCGCTGAAGATCACGCCCGGCGTCTCGCTGACCTACGGGCAGTTCCTGAGCGCCATCCTGAACTTCCTGCTCGTCGCGTTCGCGCTGTTCATCCTGGTCAAGGCGGTCTCGAAGTTCCGCAGGCAGGAGGAGTCGGCCGACCGGGAGTGTCCCTACTGCCTGACCGCCGTACCCAAGAAGGCGACGCGCTGTCCGGCGTGCACGAGTGAGCTGATCGCCGAGTAGACAGGCCCCGCGACCGCGCTACTCGCCGGCGACCCTCGCGAGCGCGTCGACGACCTCGCGCTCCTCGTCGACCGAGAGTGTGCGGGGGTCGAGCAGCACGCGGTCCTCGGCGATGCGCGCGATGACGTGCGGCTCGCCGGTCCGCAGCTTCCGCTCCAGATCGACCACGCCGGTGCGCTGGGGCGAGACCGCGACCACGACGGTCGGCAGGTCCGCCATCGGCAGCGCCCCGCCCCCGGCGCGCGAGACATCGTCCTGCACTCCGGTGAGGTAGGCGCCGGGCGAGCACTTGGCGATCGCGTCGGCGAGCCGCGCGGCGCGCTCGGCCATCTCGGCCTTCGAGGCGAACAGCATCCGCAGCGTCGGGATCTCGCGCGCGGCGCGCTCGGGTTCGAGGTACAGGCGCAGCGTCACCTCGAGTGCGGCGAGCGTCATCTTGTCGAGCCGCACCGCGCGGGCGAGCGGGTGCTTCTTGAGCGCGGCGATGACGTGCCACTTGCCCGCGATGATGCCGGCCTGGGGCCCGCCGAGCAGCTTGTCGCCGCTGCAGGTGACGACGTCGGCGCCGGTGGCGACCGACTCGCCCACGGTCGGTTCGTACGGCAGCCCGTGGTCGCGCAGGTCGACGAGCACGCCTGAGCCCTGGTCCTCGTACACGGGCACCGCATGCTCCGCGCCGAGGTCCACCAACTGGCGCAAGGTGACCTCCTCGGTGAAGCCGACGACGCGGAAGTTGCTCGAGTGGACCTTGAGCAACAGGCCGGTGTTCGGGGTGAGCGCGGCCTCGTAGTCGCGCAGGTGCGTCTTGTTGGTGGCGCCGACCTCGACCATCGTGGCGCCCGACTCGGCCATCACGTCGGGGATGCGGAACGACCCGCCGATCTCGACGAGCTGCCCGCGCGAGACGATGGCCTCCTTGCCGCGCGCCAGGCCGGCAAGCGTCAGCAACACCGCGGCGGCGTTGTTGTTGACCGCCATCGCGGCCTCGGCGCCGGTCAGCCGGCAGATCAGCTCCTCCACGTGAGCGTGGCGCGACCCGCGCTCGCCGGACTCGACCTCGTACTCGAGCGTCGAGTACCCGCGCGCCGTGTCCACCACGGCCTCGATCGCGGACTCCGCGAGCGGCGATCGGCCGAGGTTCGTGTGCACGACGATCCCGGTGGCGTTGATGACGCGCCGCAGCGACCGGCGCGCCTTGGCGCGTGCGAGCGCGATCGCGGCCGCGGCGACGGCGTCGGCGGCCGGATCGGCGTCACGCCCGTCAGCGAGCTCGGTCCGCACCGCGTCGACGGCCTCGCGCACCGCGTCGAGCACGAGCGCGCGGGGCACCTCGGCGCACAGCGCCGCGAGGTCCTCGCGCTCGAGCAGCGCGTCGACCTTCGGCAGGCGGCGCAGGCGTGACTGCAGGTCGTCGGTCATGCGCTACAGGATACCCGAGG
>VAUM01000318.1 GCA_005774595.1 Actinomycetota bacterium | reverse complement strand
GATCGCTGACAACGCTGACTGGCTGTACCAGGTCCAGGCCTTCGGCGGAGCAGGTGTGGTGGGCGCAGGGGTGCTGTCTGACGCGCGCGCGGCGACCGGGGTCAGCGCGTCCGGGCTGCGCGTTCAGTCCACGGGGAGTGATGGACGGGTCGCGCCCGCGTTCGGGCACGGTCTGCCCGCCATCGACCTCCAGGCGCAGCGGTTCGAGCGGGTGACCCGCCTGGTCCGCTAGTCGACAGCGAGGATGATGCTGTCGGCCTTGATGACGGCGACGGCGGACGAGCCGACGGCGAGCCCGAGATCCGCGATGGCGTCCATCGTCACGACTGCGGTCAGCTGCTGGCCGTTGACGTCGAGGGTCACCTGGCCCTCGACCGCACCCTCCTTGATGGCGGTGACGGTGCCCTTGAGCTGGTTGCGCGCGGAGAGCTTCATGGTCGTCCCTTCTGACGGTGCCGGACATGGCGGTATGTACCCGGATGCGGCCCGCACGGGCCGACGACGATGACGGCCGCCCTTGCAGGCGGCCGTCGCGGTTCGCGGGATCCGGGGTGACGCGTGCTACTGAACCGTGAGCAGCTCCACGTCGAAGATCAGCGTCGCCCCGCCGGGGATCGGGCCCATGCCGCCCGCTCCGTAGCCGAGGGCCGGCGGGATGATCAGCCGACGCTTGCCGCCGACCTTCATGCCCGCGACGCCCTGGTCCCAGCCCGGGATGACGCGCCCGGCGCCGACGGTGAAGTCGAACGGCTGTCCGCCCACGGACGAGTCGAACTGGGTGCCGTCGGCCAGCCAGCCGGTGTAGTTCACGGTGACGGCGTTGCCGGACTTCGCCTCGGCGCCGGTGCCGACGGTGAGGTCCTCGATCTTGAGCTCGGTCACGGGTTCGGTGGTCGGGCCCTTCGCCGGCTCGGCGGCGGGCGCAGTCTGGGCCGGCTCGGCCGCCGGAGTGCTGGGCGTGCTCGTCGCGGCGGGCGAACAGCCGGCGGCTGCCAGCGCGAGCGCCGCGCAAGCGAGTGAAGCGGTCAGGGTGCGTGCGGTCACGTGGGTCCTCCTCAAAGGGTCGGGTGTGCGAGGGAGAGTATGCCGCACGCGCCCGCGCGTCGTCATTCCGGCCGCGCGGCTCCATCGGTTCTCCCGACGCACCCGGCCGCCGCCGCGTACGCGGCGAGCCACGCGGTGCCGAGCACGAGGCTCGCGAGCACGTCGCTCGGGTAGTGCACGCCGAGGGCGACGCGCGAGATCGCGACCGCGAGCGCGATCGCCAGGGCGAGCGTGAGGAGCGCTGTCCGCGCGGCCGTCCGGCGTCGAGGGCGCACCAGTGACGTCACGAGCAGGGCGATCGCGCCGTAGAGCACGACCGCGTGCAGTGCGTGTCCCGACGGGAACGACGACCCGGTCGCATGAGCCTGCTGCACGAGCTCCGCGCTGAGCGGCGGGCGCGGGCGGTCGACCGCGATCTTCACGGCGTTCTTGATCACTTCGGCGCCCGCCGTGGCGAGCGCCGGGAACCAGAACACCCGCGGCGCGCGGCGCCATAGCGCGATCGCGCCGAGCACGGTGAGGACGGCGAGCATGGCGGTCCAGCCCGACAGCGACGTCACGGTGAGCCACGCGCCGGTCGCGCCCGCGCCACAGCGCGCCGTCACCTCGAGAAGCGCCTCGTCCCACGCGAGGACGGCGCCGTCGCGGAATCCGAGCGCGAGCCCGGTCACGCTGCCGGCCACGGTGAGCACCGCCAGCGAGGCGATCGCGCGCGCGGCCGGCGAGCGCAGCATCAGCGCCCGAGCCACTCCCGGACCGCGCCCTCGACGCCGTCGCGTCCGGCGTCGACGACCTCGTCGAAGCGCTCGGGCAGCGCGTCCAGTTCCGCCAAGCCTGCCGGCACCGCCGCACAGCCGGCCGCCATCCTGGCGACCGCGTGAAGCAGCTGCACGCCGTTCAGCGACGCCGTGTCGGCGGGCAGGGGCTCGGCGTAGGGCACGCCGGTGAGCGCCTTGTGCACGTCGGCGCCGAACTTCGCCCAGTGGGCGGTGGAGACCACGAGCACCGGCGCATCGTCGCGCAGGCGCTCGGCGACCTCCCAGGCCACGGCCGTGTGCGGGTCGAGTAGGTACCCCGTATCATCCCACACGCGCCGGATCACGGCGAG
>VAUM01000317.1 GCA_005774595.1 Actinomycetota bacterium | reverse complement strand
GGCTGGGACGGGCCGCACGGCAAGCTGTGCGTGCTCGCTCCCGGCGGCGCCCGGCTCGTCAAGGAGGTGTTCTACGCGCCGGGCGACCCGCCGCTGGCGGTGCGCGTCGCCGCGGGCGAGGTGTACGTCACCTCGGCGTCCGGCGTGCGCGTCTACGACCTCGAGTGCGTGAAGCTGCGGGAGTGGGGCGGCACGGTCGGCAAGGCGCCCGGCGAGTTCTCGTTCCCGAACGGCATCGCACGGCTTTCGGGCGGGGCGCTCGTCGTCACCGACGGCAACAACAAGCGCATCAAGTTCTACAGCGCCGAGGGCAGCCTGACCTCGGTCATCGGCACGCCTCCGACGGGGATTTTCGACCGCTCGAAGGCGGCGTTCGACCTGCCCTCGGGTGTCGCTGTCGACGACCGTGACGTGATCGTGGTCGCCGACGCGTTCGCCAACGCGCTGCGGGTGCTCGCGCCCAACGGCCGCCAGGTCGGCATGGTCGGCGACCCGGCCGTGGCCAACGGCGACTTCCTGCGGCCCGGCGGGGTGTGGCACGAGGGGGGCACCTCGTGGCTCGTCGCCGATGAGATGAACGGCCGCGTCGTGCGCGTGCGCATCCGGGTGCCCGCGCGCCTCGTGCGCGCGGCCGAGCGCGAGGCGCCCGCCGTGCCGGGTGCGCGCACCTCGCGCACGAGCGCCTGGTGGGCGTGCTGCCCGCTCGCGCTGGTCGCCGCGCTCGTGGTCCTCGTGGCGATCGTGGCGCTCCGGCTCCGCCGGCGCGCCGCCGGGGCCGCCGCGGTGGCGAGCCCGGCCGAGGCGGATCCCGCGCTGACTGGCGAGCCCGCGGAAGATGCTGGACACGAGCCGCCCGACAACCTAACTTAAGCATGCACGCGGAATTCGGCCGCGTGTGTTCGCGTGCGGACGAAGGAGTGCGCGCTCTTGCAGGTGAAGCGCCTCATCATCGTGGCGGCGGCCGTCGCGCTCGCGGCGGGCATGCCCGCGGTCGCCTCGGCGGCCGGCTGGAGCCCGCTCGTGGGGGGCACCTCGCCGCACACCGGGTGGAGCACCGCCACCAACTACTGCAACCAGTGCCACGCCGTTCACGAGGCCGAGAACGCGGCGAACACCATCAACGGCGAGTACCTCCTGCGTTCGACCGCGGCGGGCTCCTGTGACTACTGCCACGTCTCGGGCACCTTCGCCATCACCCAGGTCTACGATTCGGACCCGGCCAACGAGTCGGCCGCGCTGGGCATGGAGCACACGCTCGGCGTAGGCATGGCGGTGCCGGACTCGAACGACGCGACCGGCATGGCCGACGACTCGAACGACTACACGATCGACTTCACCTGCACCTCGTGCCACACCGTCCATGGCGCCGGCGCGATCGACTTCGGCGTGCCCACCGGCACGGCGAACATCCTGAAGGCCAACCCGCTGACGCTCGCCGACGGCGACAAGCACGGCATCGAGGACACGGCCACCACGCAGACCGAGTTCTGCGCCGACTGCCACGACAACAACCACGTGCTCGCGCACGACCTCGGCAACGGCGTGAACAACGTCGGCGACCAGGCGAGCCACATCATGACGTCGAACGTGGACGCGGCTCTGGCGAGCAAGTCGTCCGACGACTGCCGCGACTGCCACACGGTGGCCAGCAGCATCGCGTCGATCGGCCCCGCGAACAACTTCCCGCACCAGACGGTCGCAATCGACTTCCTCATGGACGCGTACGGCGACGGCACCGGCGTCATCAGGCTCGACGCGGTGTGCCTCGACTGTCACGGCGGCAAGGTCGGCGTCAGCTTCTAGCCGCGCCGGCCAGGCCCCCGCACGGGACGCCCGCGCCATCGTGTCCGCTGCTCCCGGCATCGTCGTTAAGGTTCCTTCAACGCGCCCGCGCGTAGTGCTATCCTGCGGGAGGCACCGCTTTTCGCGGCGTTGCTGTCGTGCACGCACGCTCATCGGCGAGCCCGAGGGGAGGGCTGGTTGGACGACCTCGAGACCGCGGCCGACCTCGTGGAAGCCGCGGAGGAAGAGCAGGGCGAAGAGCACAAGAGCAAGCGCTCGCGCGTCGCGCTCATCATCGTCGGGCTCCTCATCCTGCTGTTGTGCGCCATCACCACCACGGTCGACGTCTGGGTCAACCGCGACCCGGACACCGTCCGCTTCATCGCGC
>VAUM01000316.1 GCA_005774595.1 Actinomycetota bacterium | reverse complement strand
GGCCACGGCGGCGACCGCGAGCCCGATGAGCACCCGCCGGTCCCACAGGACCGAGAGCTCGACGCCGACGAGCCTGGCGCGGTCGCGCAGCGGGAAGCGCACGCGGCGCATCTCGGCGGTCGCCTCCATCCCGGCGTCGAGGAACGCCGGCAGGTCGGCCGCGCGCACCGGACCCCACGCCACGGCGAACCCGCTCTCCGCGCGCACACGGTGGGCGGCGACGCCGGTCGCGCCGAGTTGCGGCACCACGAGCCGCCGGTGGCTGACGACCTGCGCGAGCTGCGTATCGCGCACGCGACGGACGAGCTCGGCGGTGCCGAAGGTGCCCTTGCCGGCGGCGCACCAGACGTTCACGCCCCGCGTGTCGAGCACGAGCAGCCACGCGTCGCGGCCGGCGAGGCACGCACGCACGGCATCGAAGCTCAGCCTGTAGTTCGCGGTCACCAGCACCGGCGCCGTGTCGTCGGGCGCGCCGAGGGCGTACAGGCCCGGCTGCACGCGGAAGTCGTCGCGCCCGAGGTTCATGCGCACGCGCAGCTCGCCGAGCCGATCGGCACTTGTCAGCGCCGTCGAGACCCGCGGCACGACGCCCGCGAACGTGTCCGCCGAGCCGTCTACGTACGGCTGCGGCCCGTAGTCGTAGCTGTCGGGCGCCGCGCCGCCGCAGCAGCACGACGCCGGCCCGCACTCAGCCATCGTGCGCACCGCCCTTCCCGCAGCATCCACCCGCCGGGCCGACCGCCGGGCCGCCCTCGACGCAGCACAGCCCGCGCAGCCGCTCCGCGATCTCATCGAGAGCGCCGGGCACAGCGCGCACGTGCAGCCATCGCCCGGTCCGCCTCGTCTCGACCAGTCCCGCGTCGCGGAGCTTCGCGACGTGATGCGACACGAGAGCGTCGGACATGCCGGTCACGCCTGCGAGCTCGCACACGCACCGCTCGCCGCCATCGCCGAGCAGCGCGAGCAGCGCGAGCCGCCGCTCGTCCGCGAGCGCCTTGAGTGCCGCCAGGTCGGGTGCCGTCCGAATCTCCATGCGGGGAGTGTAGTCAAACATGCGTTTGACTGTCAAACGCGCGTTTGAACGCGTGCTCAGCGGTATCATCCCCACAGGCGGCCGACGCGAAGCAGGGAGGCCTCGTGCCGATGCCCGGAGACGCACCCACACGCCCCATCGTCAAGCTCGACGACGTCGAGCGCGTCTACAAGATGGGCGAGGTCGAGGTCCACG
The DNA here is from genome assembly GCA_005774595.1 of Actinomycetota bacterium. Lineage (NCBI taxonomy): Bacteria > Bacillati > Actinomycetota > Actinomycetota bacterium. The sequence continues at coordinate 949 of VAUM01000316.1, read as the reverse complement.
CCCTGCAGCACACGCACCTCGAGATCCCCCGCGGGGAGTTCGTGGCGGTGCTCGGCCCGTCGGGCTCGGGCAAGACCACGCTGCTCAACCTCATCGGCGGCATCGACTCCCCGACCTCCGGCACCGTCGTCATCGACGGCCAGGACATCGCAAAGCACAACCGGCGCCAGCTCACCTACTTCCGCCGCGAGAAGGTCGGCTTCGTCTTCCAGTTCTTCAACCTCATCCCCACGCTCACGGCCAAGGAGAATGTGCAGTTCGCGCTCGAGTTGGCCGCCCGCGACGGCGTGCCGAGCGGGCTGGACGCCGGCGAACTGCTGGACAGCGTGGGCCTCGGCGACCGCAAGGACCACTTCCCCAGCCAACTCTCCGGCGGCGAGCAGCAGCGGGTCGCCGTGGCGCGCGCGCTCGCCAAGGACCCGGTGCTCATCCTCGGCGACGAACCCACGGGCAACCTCGACTTCCGCACGGGCAAGCTCGTGCTCAAGGCACTGCGCGACGTCAACCGCGAGCAGGGCAAGACGGTCATCATCGTCACGCACAACTCGCCGATGGCCGCGGTCGCCGACCGGGTGCTGCACCTGCGGGACGGCGCGGTGACGCAGATCGACGTGAACGAGCACCCGGTCGAGCCCGAAGACGTGGTCTGGTAGCGGGGGTACGGCGCTCGTGAGGATGCTGCTGCTCAAGGCGTGGCGCGACATCATGGCCCGCAAGGGGCAGTTCCTGTCGCTCGCCGCGCTCGTCGCGATCGGCATCATGGCATACGTCACGTTCCTGACCGGCTACTACGACCTCGGCGCGTCCATCGAACGCGCGAACAGCGAGCTCAAGTTCGCCGACTTCAACACGAAAGTGCTCGGCGCGCCCGAGTCCGTCGGGCGCAGGATCGAACGCATCCCGGGAGTCGCCGCGGCCGACGCGCGCCTCGTCGTCGACACGGCGCTCG